>JBBSTQ010000148.1:0-7997 GCA_038235745.1 Sphingobacteriales bacterium | reverse complement strand
TAGGGGATATGCACCAACCAATGCATGTGGGTAGGGCAGAAGACCAAGGCGGAAACAAGATTTTATTGCGTTTTAACAACAAGGGCAGCAATCTTCATGCAATTTGGGACAGTGGATTAATTGAATATAATGGCTTAACTTACACGGAAATGGCAACAGCTTTGGATAATGTAAGCGATGCAAAGATTAAGGAGTGGCAAACTGCCAGCATTGAGACTTGGTTATTTGAATCATACCAAATCAGTACACAGTTATACAAAGAAGTAAAGGGTAAAACCACTTTAGATTATGATTATTACCCTGAGCACTCGAAAATTTATAAGGAGCGTATTCAAAAAGCTGGAATTAGGTTGGCTGGGTTGCTTAATGAGGTTTATAAGTAGTTTTCCTAAACAGCATTAGTACGCAAGCTTTTTATCTCCCATTTCCACGTTAAAACTAACCTTAGCTCCTAAAGCATCAAACACTTTCAGTATCGTTTCAAATCTTGCATTTTTCATGCTGTTCTCAATTTTAGATATTTGAGCTTTTTGCACACCAACTAATTCTCCTAATTGCTGTTAAGTCAAATTACGTTCTTGTCTTGCTTGTTTAATCGCGTGTCCCAACAAATCGATCCTTAGCTCGTTTTCAAAAGCTTCACGTTTTTCTGTTCCACGTACGCCGATGTGTTTATCCGTCAGTTCTTCTAGACTATAGGTTTTCATTTCTTTTTCTCGTTAAAATATTTTTCTCTTAACCTCTCGGCTTTTTCAATTTCACTTTTCGGAATCTTGTCCGTTTTCTTTATTAATCCGTGGGTTGAAATAACTACCGTATCTTCTTTATCAGTTTTGTCCCAAAATGCGAATAGTCGATAATATGATTTATTATATAACGTTCTAAATTCCCAAATTTCGTCTTGAAGTTTTTTAAAAAGTTCTTTGTCATTTATACTTCGGGCTTTCCAAATGTATAAATGATTTTCGATTTTGTCTTTTCATCTAAACTATCCAAGAATTCTTTTGCCTCGTCTAAAAAGTCAACTCGAAATTTATAGTTCATTCGCTATATTTGTTTAAAGTTATGAATTTCCTTATTAGGAAACAAACACTCAACTTAGTAGTTGAAAAAATTTTCTGACGTTCGCTCCTAAAGTAGGTTTAAACATCCTTCCCCTGAATCCTAATCGCATTCAAAATAGCCAACAAAGCCACACCAACATCCGCAATTACAGCTTCCCAAAGTGTAGCCAAACCGCCAGCTCCTAAAATCAAAACCAAAATCTTTACACCACCAGCCAATGCAATATTTTGCCAAACGATGCTTTTAGTGATCTTCCCGATTTTTATAGCTGTGATTATTTTGTAAGGATTGTCATTCTGAATCACAACGTCGGCGGTTTCAATGGCAGCATCGCTTCCTAAGCCTCCCATCGCCACACCCACATTTGCCAACGTAATTACGGGTGCATCATTTAAGCCATCGCCCATAAATGCGACTTTTCTACCAGCTTTCTGTAATTCATCAACTTTCGTGATTTTATCCTGAGGCAGTAAATCGCCGAAAGCATTATCCATTTGTAATTCCTTCGCCACGCGGTCGGCAACGTTTTGTTTATCGCCACTCAACATCAATGTTTTAATGTTTAGTGCATGCAAACCTTTGATCGTACTCATCGCTTCTTCTTTAATTTGATCCGCAATGATGATGTACCCTGCATATTTTTGGTCGATGGCAACGACCACAATCGTATCTTCAATTTTTGAAATGGCTTCGTCATAAGCAATATCGAACTTGATGAGTAGCTTTGCATTCCCGACCAAAACCTCCGAGCCTTCTACCTTTGCTTTTAAACCGTAGCCTGCAATTTCTTCCACATTTGCTACATCCAGTTTTTCAAAACCTTTGCCGCTTTTTTTAAGGATTGCCTTGGCGATGGGGTGGGAGGAATGATTCTCTAAAGCGGCGGTGTAGTTCAAAAGCTGTTCCTCACTGATCTCAACTGGCTCAATCTTTTGAACCTCGAAAACACCATGAGTCAGCGTTCCGGTTTTATCCATTACCACGGTGTCAACTTCCGTAATGGCATCCATAAAGTTAGCGCCTTTAAACAAAATTCCGTTTTTTGAAGCTAGCCCAATTCCTCCAAAATAACCCAACGGAATAGAAACCACCAACGCACAAGGGCAACTAATTACCAAAAACACCAAAGAACGATAAAGCCATATTTTAAAAACATAATCATCCACAAAAAGCATCGGAACTAATATGACCAGCAAGGCCAAACCAAAAACTATTGGCGTATAAATCTTGGCAAACTTAGAGATGAAAAGTTGTGTTTTCGACTTTCTAGCTGTGGCATCTTGTACTAACTCCAAAATCTTACTCAACTTACTATCTCTAAATAAAGTACCAACCTTCAGCTCCGCCACAGCATTAGTATTGATCATGCCGGCTAAAACTTCTTCGCCTTTGTATTTACTAACGGGTTTGCTTTCGCCGGTTAAAGCGGCGGTATTAAAGCTCGCTTTTTCATTCATCAGAGTTCCGTCTAGTGCAACTTTTTCTCCAGCCTTGATGCTTATTACATCTTCAATTTTAACTTCTGATGCTTGTGCTTGAACGTTCTGTCCGTCTTTAATCAGCGTTACAGTGTCCGGGCGGCTGTCCAGCAATCCTTTGATACTCTTTTTGGCATTGTTCACGGCACTTTCCTGAAACCATTCCCCCAAGGAATAGAACACCATTACCGCAACTCCCTCACTAAAAGCTCCGATGCTAAATGCACCAATCGTGGCAACGCTCATTAATACAAACTCATTAAAGAAATCGAACCGTATCGCTTTGCGGAAAGCTAGATTTAGCACATCGAAACCGGCTAATAGGTAAGCCACTAAATAAATTACAAGAGAAACGTAAAGGTTTGGGATAATGTGGAAGCCAAACTTTAAAACCAACATTATTATTAAAATGGCTAATGCAATTATCAGTTGCCAGTGATTTGGTTCGCCGTGGCTATGGTCGTGGTCGTCGTGGTTGTGTTCGTTCGCAGTGTCAGGTTTTTTATTTTGTTCGTCGGTATAGCAACAGTGTTGATGATGGTTTGATGGTGTAGTTTTTCGCATAATTGAATCTAACAAAAATCATTCTTAATTATAAATCCCTTCATTTTTGTTTAAGATAAGGATCTATGCAATAGTGATTTGACTGAGGAATTCTATTTGTATAACCGTCATTAAAATGTTTTAATCATGCAAACTATTTCGATAACAAACATATTTATGATATATTTGTTGTACTAACTATTATTAAAACAATGGAAAAGTTTAGTTCCTATTCGTTTATGCTAGATCGAACTTCAAAACGGGTAAAGCAGTATGCGCAGAAGCAGTTTAATACTGAGGATTTTGATATCACGGTTGATCAATGGCTGGTTTTAAAAAATTTGAATGCAGATAATGACCAAAATCAAAGTCAGCTGGCACAGCTTATGGAGAAAGACAATCCCACGCTGACTCGGATTTTAGATTTGATGGTCAAGAAAAATTTGGTAGAACGCAAGCCAGACGCTGGCGACCGTCGCAGTTTTATTGTCCATTTAACGGAGCTGGGAGAGCAGAAACAGAAGGAATGGGCGCCAAAAGTTGAAGAAATTAGAATGAAGGCTTGGGAGAATTTAAACGAACAGGACTTTAAAGATTTAAAACGAATTTTAAACACCATATACGAATCATTATCATGACAAATAATATCATACACACAGATTTATGCATTATTGGCGCAGGGCCAGTTGGTTTATTTTCGGTTTTTGAAGCAGGTTTGCTAAAAATGCGTTGCCATTTAGTTGATGTGTTGCCCCAAGTAGGTGGTCAGCTTTCAGAAATTTATCCAAAAAAACCAATTTACGACATCCCAGGTTTCCCAGAGATTAAAGCGCAAGAGTTGGTTGAAAATTTAATGGAACAGATTAAGCCATTTGATCCGGGATTCACTTTAGGCGAGCGGGTAGAAAAACTTGAAAGGTTAGCCGGTGGAGGTTTTACCGTAGGAACCAATGATGGGACGGCTGTACATTGCAAAGCCGTAGTGATTGCTGGTGGATTAGGATGTTTTGAGCCTCGTAAACCAGAAATAGAAAACCTTTTGAACTTTGAAGGTAAGGGCGTAAGCTATATGGTTAAAGACCCTGAAGTTTACAGAGACAAAAAAATTGTGCTAGCCGGTGGGGGAGACTCTGCTTTGGATTGGACTATCTTTTTAGCCAATATTGCCAAAGAAGTTACTCTGGTACATAGGGGAGATACTTTTAGAGGAGCTCCCGATAGCGCTGAAAAAGTTTTTAAACTGGCCGAGATGGGAAAAATCAATCTGATTTTATCTTCTCATTTAATGAGAGTTGACGGAGATGATTTTTTGAAAACCGTTCATTTACAAAACAAAGCTAAAGACCAAATTAGTTTAGAGACAGATTATTTGATTCCGCTTTTTGGTTTAAGTCCGAAATTAGGTCCAATTGCTGAATGGAATTTGAACATTGATAAATCTGCGATTCAGGTAAACACAGAAGATTACTCAACCAATGTGGAGGGAATTTATGCCATTGGAGATATCAACACTTATCCGGGCAAGTTAAAATTGATATTGAGTGGTTTCCATGAAGGAGCGTTAATGGCGCAAAGTGCGTTTAAATACGTTTTCCCTGATCAAAAGTTGAGTTTCAAATACACCACAGTTTACGGCGTTAATGCTTTTTAAAATGATAAAATTTAAAGTTATAGATAGGGACGGCAGTAGCAACGACGTTGAGGTGCCAGAGGAAATTAACCTAAATTTGATGGAGGTTTTAAAGGCTTCCGAATATGATGTGTTAGCAACTTGTGGAGGAATGGCTTTATGCGCTACTTGTTTGGTAGATGTAAAAGTAGGGTTTGAGCAATTAGCCGAGCCACAAGATGCGGAATTGGACATACTAGATACTTTGCCCGTAGTAAGCCCAACAAATAGATTAGCCTGTCAATTAAAAGTTAACGAACAATTAGAAGGAATTATTGTTGAGATAATAGGAGAATTGGCTTAATTAATGCGATTTCAGTTCTCAAATATATTTTAAAAGATTACGCAAACAAAAAAGATGAAAAATAATCAGACCCAATTTCCTAAAGTGATTATCATTGGAGGAGGTTTTGGAGGGATTCAATTAGCTAAAAAGCTCAATAAAAAGGAAGTGGAAGTGTTGATGGTAGACCGACATAATTATCATACTTTTCAACCTCTGCTTTACCAAGTTGCCACGGGAGGGCTTGAGCCCGATTCGATTGCGTTTCCGTTAAGAAAAGTATTCAGAAGCCAAAAAAACTTAAATTTTAGGGTTGCAGATGTAATGCAGATTCTTCCAGAAGAAAAGAAAATTATAACAGATATAGGCGATTACGAATACGATTATCTGGTACTTGCAACCGGTTCTGAAACCAATTTTTTTGGTCAGAATGAAATAGAACATTTCTCAATGCCGATGAAAACAGTTCCGGAGGCACTGAACTTGCGTTCTTTAATTTTGCAAAATCTAGAGGAAGCTTTAATTGAGGAAGATCCGCAGAGAAAAAAAGCTCTGTTAACTTTTGTTTGCGTAGGTGGTGGACCAACGGGTGTTGAAACTGCGGGTGCGTTGGCTGAATTGAGGAATCATGTTTTAATTAGCGATTACCCTGAATTAGACATTAAAAGCGTTAGAATATTTTTGATTGAAGGAAGTGAACGTATTTTAGAACCGTTTTCTGAAGAAGCATCAGCCAAAGCTAAAGAGTTCTTAGAAGACATGGGCGTTGTTGTAATGGAAAAGACTCGGGTAAATCATTACGACGGGCAGTTAATCACTTACAACACCGATCAAACAATCGACACTAAAGGAGTGATTTGGAGCGCCGGCGTTAAAGGGGCATTAATTCCTGGAATTGATAAAGCGGAAATTGTACGTGGCGGGCGAATTAGAACCACTAATTACAACCAAATTGTAGGTTATGATAATATTTTTGCAATTGGCGATTTGGCTTACATGGAAACCAAAGATTTTCCGAACGGACACCCAGGTGTAGCACAAACTGCCATACAGCAAGGGAAGCAACTTGGCGAAAACTTGTTGAGAATTATCAACAACGAAAAACCTCATGATTTTGATTATTTCGACAAAGGCTCTATGGCGACTGTTGGAAGAAACAAAGCAGTAGTAGATTTAAAGTACTGGAAATTTCAAGGATTTTTTGCTTGGTTAACTTGGATGTTTGTTCACTTATTGTTCCTAGTTGGTTTCAGAAACAAAGCGGTAACGTTAATGAATTGGATTATTAATTACTTTAGTTATGATAGAGGAACGCGAGTGATCATTAGAAAGTTCAACAGAGATTTAATGACCGAGGAAATGGTGGCAAAGTAGAATCTTATATTTTTTGGCGATAAACATCAATAAAAAAGACCCTTTCAATTTAATGAAAGAGTCTTTTTTTATTGCTTTTGCGCAAACTTAATTTGCTGGAGCTACTGGAGCGGTTGGCATTGCTGAATTAACAACTGGCGCCTCGTTTTTTTGAACTACATCTATTAACTCTAAATCAAAAATAAGTGGGGTAAACGGACCAATCATGCCACCTGGCATTCCTTGTTCGCCGTAACCTAAGCTTGATGGAATAATTACAGTAGCTTTTCCACCTTTTTTCATTTTCATTACACCTTCATCAAATCCTGGAATCACGTTTCCTCTACCAATAATTAAACTTAATGGTTGGTAAGGTGCTCTTGCTGGGTTAAAGATGTTAGCTTTTTTAGCATCAGCCTCAACACTTGTATCAAATACTTTTCCTGACAATAATTTACCAGTGTAGTTAACTACAACACTATCTCCAGCAACTGGCATTACGCCTTTACCTTCTGTAGTAGTTGCAACAAACAATCCAGATGGAAGCGTTTCTGCTTTCACACTGTTTTTATCAATGTATTTTTTGATGTTGGTTACTTCAGAACTTTTTGCTCTATCGCCTTCTTTTTTGAAGTAAGCTTCAACTTTACTTTGGAAAGCTTGTTGGTTAGCCGTATCTTTTTTAATTACTTCTTCAATTTTAACCGTGTAAATCACGTATTTACCTTTGATGCCTTGTGGCTTTGGCTGACCTTTAGCTTCCGCAGAATCTAAATCGATTTTGAAAGTTGCACTATCACCTTTGGTCAACAATTTAATTGCGTAAAACAAATCGCCATCATAAGCGGGTTTAGATACAAACGTTTGAGACGGTCTGTCTAATTCGTAAGAATTGTACAAGACAGAATCGCCATCCGTTTTAGCGATAATGTTTAAGCTGATAAAATCGCCATCGGCAATTGAATCTCCTTTAACATCATCATGTATATTGTACATTAAACCTGCAGGGCCTTTTTTGAAGCTCCCGTTACAAGCAGCAAATCCTAATGCCGCTACTGATAAGATTAATAATCCTTTTTTCATTCCTTATTTATTGTTTTTTATTTGCATTTTTTGTTAGTCTATAGTCTATGGTCGGTAGTCCATAGTCTGCGTTGATATTAAAGCGTATTTTCACTACTCACTACTCACTACTTACCACTTACCACTATTGCAACAGCAAATTCTTATATTCTGGCAAAATGTTCTTGAACTGCTCAATCACATTTTCAAAAGAATCATCAGATTGCCCACCTGCTGCGTTTCTATGTCCGCCACCATTAAAGTATTTCTTGCAAATTTCGTTTGCTGGGAAAGTACCAACGGAGCGCAAAGATAGTTTTATTTTGTCTTTACGCTCAACAATAAAAGCGGCCAATTTAATACCAGTTATTGAAAGGGCATAATTAACAACTCCTTCTGTTTCACCAGTTTGAATGTCGAATTTCGCAATGTCTTCTTTACTAACTGTAATTAAGGCTGTATTGTAATCCCTTAAAACCTCTAGTTTATTGCTTAGGCAGTAACCTAAAAACTTTAATCGTCCTTCGGTAGCATTGTCATAAAC
>JBBSTQ010000147.1:0-8017 GCA_038235745.1 Sphingobacteriales bacterium | reverse complement strand
TCTTTATCAACCATCCCCTTTTTTACAGCAGGATTTCCGTACCAAAGCTCACAATCGGTGGTGCCTTTGGTCAATACCGAGCCTGCACCAATCAACGAAAACTCGCCAATATTATTTCCGCAAATAATGGTACTATTAGCGCCAATTGTTGCTCCTTTTTTAACGGTGGTCAGTTTATATTCTGCCTTCCGGTTAACAAACGCTCGCGGATTTACAACATTGGTAAACACCACGGATGGTCCAATAAAAACATCGTCCTCAATGGTTACGCCTTCATAAACGGAAACATTATTTTGGATTTTTACTCCGTTACCGATTTTTACGTTTTTACCGATGAATACGTTTTGCCCAATATTGCAGTTTTCTCCAATGATTGCTCCTTCAGAAATGTGGGTAAAATGCCAAATTGAGCTTCCCAAACCAATTTGAACATTGTTGTCTATTACAGATGAGGGATGAACGAAAAAATCAGGCTTTTGCATCAAAAAAATCAATTATTTGAGCGCAAATATAATCTATATCTTTTAGTGTGAGTAATTGATGGATGGGTAAGGATAAAACTTCTCCGCTCAGTTTTTCGGCAATCGGGAATTTCGTGTCGTAGTTTTGATAAGCGACTTGTTTGGTAATTGCCATTGGATAATAAACCATGCTATCTATCCCTTGTTCTTTGAGATAAGTTTTAAGCTGATCTCGTAAGCCGTTTTTAACCTTTACCGTAAACTGATGCCAAGAGTTTTGGCTTTTACCGTGAGTTTGTGGAAGCTCAATTTCTTCCATTCGTTTTAGTTGCTCTTGATAACGAGTAGCCAATTGCGATTTTTCATCCACAACCTGATTAAGATTTTTCAATTTAATCTGCAGAACGCTCGCTTGTAAAGTGTCCAACCGAGAATTGATTCCCACTAGTTGATGGTTATATTTTTCCTTTTGCCCATGGTTGGCAATCATTCTCGCTTTCTTTGCTAATTCCTCATCATTGGTAAAAACTGCGCCTCCATCGCCAAAACACGAAAGATTTTTGGTCGGGAAAAACGAAGTACAACCGAAATCGCCTATGCTCCCTAAAAAAGTTTGTTTGCCGTCAAGCTGATATTTAGCGCCCAAAGCTTGAGCGCAATCTTCAATCACTTTGATGTTGTTTTCTTTCGCTAAATCTAAAATAGCCTCGAAATTTGCGGTTTGTCCAAATAAATGAACCGGAATAATAGCTTTTGTTTTCTCAGTGATGGCATTTTTAACAGCGTCTACATCAAACTGAAAGTAAAAGTCATCCACATCCACAAAAACCGGTGTTGCACCTAATAAACAGACCACTTCTGCCACAGCGATATAAGAAAAAGCTGGAATAATTACTTCGTCTCCCACTGAAACTCCCAACGCCATCAATGCAATTTGTAGCGCATCAGTTCCGTTTCCGCAAGGAATTACATGTTTTACATTGAGGTATTTTGCCAAATCGGTTTCAAAATCTCGGACTGCTTGCCCTTGAATATAATTGCCGCTCGCTAAAACTTTGGTCATTGCAGGCAATACTTCTTTTTCAATTGCAAGAAATTCTGCCTGTAAATCAATCATCTTAATCCTCATAAATGTACTATGCTAAATTTTTGGACTTGTGGGGGGGCAAAGATATTTATGTTTTTCGGATTAATGTGGTGCGATATCCTGACCCGTGTATGGGTGCAAGCTTTTAGGAAAACCGACCTAAAAATGGTTTTAATTCAACTTATAAGGTGCAATCAGCGAAAATTCTGGAATAGAGACATCAAAAAGTTCTTCGTCCACCAATCTTTTCATTTGGTAGGCACCTTTCATAGCGCCCATATCGGTTTTTAGGTTACAACCAGAAACATACTCGTAATGCTGTCCCGGCTCAATCAAAGGTTGCAAACCTACCACGCCTTCGCCATCAACTTCTCTGCGTGTTCCGTTTGAATCAAATATTACCCAATGCCTACGCAATAACTGAATGCTATAATCGCCCAAATTTTCAATAGAGACTTTGTAAGCAAACATGAAATGCTCATTAGCCGGATTTGAATATTCAGGCTGATAAGTGGTTTCCACAGAGACTTTGATTTTTTCAGTAATTTGGGCTACCATAATTTTATTTTTTTAACCACATAGTTACATAGTTTTTACTCGCAGGAAGCTTGAATTTTCATAAAAGCTATGTGATACCGATAGCAATCCAGATTATCAAAGTATTCTGTTCAATATCTTCTATGTGTATCTATGTGGTTTGTTTTTTATTGCGTACTGCGTTTTCGACAATTTATTATAATAATTTTTAAATCGCAAAATTTAAACCAATTCTAGGTCAAATTTGTTTTCGATATCGTTTAAAACGTCCTCAATCGCACTCATGCTATCTAGCAAAACCAACTTCATTCGCCATTCTTTAAAATTAGCGATTCCTTTAAAATAGTTAGCGTAATGCCTGCGCATTTCAAAAATTCCCGTCTTTGGTCCTTTCCACTCTACCGATTTCTGTAAATGTATTTTACAGGTATCTACACGCTCCGTTAAAGTTGGCGGTGCTAAATGTTCGCCGGTTTCAAAAAAGTGTTTTACTTCTCTAAAAATCCAAGGGTAACCAATTGCCGCTCTGCCAATCATAATCCCATCAACCTCATACTCCAACCGCCAATTGGCCGCCTTTTCAGGCGAATCAATATCTCCATTCCCGAAAATCGGAATGTGTATTCTTGGGTTGCGCTTAATTTCTCTAATCAAACTCCAATCAGCACTGCCTTTATACATTTGTGCTCGGGTTCTACCGTGAATGGTTAGCGCCTGAATGCCGACATCCTGCAATCTTTCGGCTACTTCGCAAACATTTTTTGTGTTGTCATCCCAACCTAAACGTGTTTTTACGGTTACTGGCAAATGCGTTGCTTTAACAACGGCTGACGTCATTGCCACCATTTTGTCAATGTCTTGTAACAAACTTGCGCCTGCTCCTCTGCAAGCCACATTTTTAACCGGACAGCCGTAATTAATGTCAATTAGGTCTGGATTTGCCATCGAGGAAATCTCCGTGGCTTGGCGCATGTGGTCAATCTCGGAACCAAAAATTTGGATGCCAATTGGTCTTTCGTACTCAAAAATATCCAATTTTTGACGACTCTTTGCAGCATCTCTAATCAGTCCTTCTGACGAAATAAACTCGGTGTACATCAAATCAACCCCGTTCTGCTTGCAAACAAAACGAAACGGCGGGTCACTTACATCCTCCATCGGCGCAAGTAAAATTGGGAATTTCCCTAAATCGATATTTCCTATTTTAACAGACATTCACAAATCAATTCATTAATTTAACCGCAAATTTACCAAAAAAGTATTCATTATGTCTCAACTTCGGGAATCAAACGCTTACCATCCAATAGTGCAAATTATGTTTTTGATTTTATGTGCGATAGTAGGTGCGTTAATTTTTACGATAATAGGCTTGTTGGGTTGGTTTGTGGTAAGTGGCGGCGCTGATGTTTCCAAATTGATGAGCAACCCAATGGAAATGGACATTAATCTGTTAAGAACTATGCAAATTAGCAGTTCAGTAGGGATGTTCATAGCCGGGCCAATTGCTTTTGCGAAAATTGTGGAGGTTAAAGCGAAGCACTATTTTTATTTTGACACCAAGCTTAATCCAGCTTTATTATTAACCGTTTTTTTATTGATGCTTTTTGCCACGCCACTATTTGAGTGGGTAGCATTGTTGAACCAAAAAATGAATTTGCCTGTTGCGCTAAAAGATTTAGAGGTTTGGATGAAGATAAAGGAATTGGAAGCTGCCGAGTTGACCAAAAAATTATTGGCAATGAAAAATTACAGTGATCTAGCCATTAATTTGGTTATGATTGCCATTATACCTGCTATTGGTGAAGAGCTTTTTTTTAGAGGCGGGTTACAAAATATTTTAGGAGGCTGGTTCAAGAATCACCATGTAGCCATCTGGACAACGGCGATTATCTTCAGCGCTATTCACATACAGTTTTACGGCTTTTTCCCGCGGATGCTTTTAGGAGCACTATTTGGTTACCTTTTGGTTTACGGCAGAAGTATGTGGTTGCCTATTTTGGGACATTTTTTAAATAACGGAAGTGCCGTGGTCATGGCTTTTGTGTTACAAAAACAGGGAAAAGGATTAGACGATTTGGATCAAGCCAGTTCATTTAATTATATTGGTTACCTTATCAGTGCGATAATTACTTTAGCTTTACTGTTCTATTTTTTTAAACAAGCCAAAGAAACTGAAACTTTATATGGATAAAAACTGGGTCAAAATTTATACCTCTACCGATTTTTACAAAGCTGAAATTGTGCGTCAGGTTTTAATAGACCATGAAATTGAGGCGGTGCTGATGAACAAACAAGATACGTCTTACAAGTTTGGCGAGATACACATTAACATTCCCGAACAGCATTTTCAAGAGGCGTTGGAAATCATTACAAAAAACGATTTATAGATGAAAACGAGAGCGATAACGGGTTTCATTTTTGTTTTGGTTATGCTGGCTTCCATACTAAGTGGCGCTTACGTTTTTGTTGGATTTTATATATTTTTAAGCTTGATGTGTTTGGTCGAGTTCTTTACGCTTGTAAAAACTACAGGTTTACGGCCGCACAGAACAATTGGTTATGCGGCAGCGCTTATTATTTTTGGATCTGTTGCTGCCCAATATTTCATGGATTTTGAAAGCAAGTGGTTGCTGATCAATATTCCTTTACTTTTCAGTATTTTTATTCGAGAGCTTTACAAAAAGTCGAAACTTCCCTTCAGCAATATAGCCTATACTTTCTTGGGGTTGGTTTATACAGTTGTTCCGTTTATCTTTTATGTGAGCTTAGCGTTTATTTCTGGCACTTACAATTTTCATTTAGCCTTAGGCTTTTTTCTGATGCTTTGGGCGAATGATACCGGAGCTTATTTATTCGGCGTCAATTTCGGCAAACACCGGCTATTTGAGCGCCATTCGCCAAAAAAGTCTTGGGAAGGCTTTATCGGCGGTATTTTTACCAGTGTTTTGGTGGCTTACATCATCTCTTTATTTTACGCTGATTATGCTTTTTACCATTGGATGGTGATGGGTTTAATTATTTCTTGCTTCGGCACTTTGGGCGATTTGGTGGAATCTATGTTTAAACGAAGCATTGATATAAAGGACTCTGGCAAAATTTTACCGGGCCACGGCGGCGTGTTAGATAGGTTTGATGGACTGTTACTTTCTGCACCTGTAATATTCGTTTACCTATATTTAATTACTTATTAGTAATTTCGCATAAAAATTAACACATGACTTTTCATAAAGAAGGATATACCTCGCTAGCAATTTGCGTTTTATTTATTGCCATTACCAATATCATCATCAAGTATTACATTCCGGATGTGACTTGGTTTGTGTGGTTATGGTACGGTGTTTCTTTGTTTTTCCTGATCACAATTGTTCAGTTTTTTAGAAGTCCGACGCGTACTTTAACATTAGACGAGCGACATATTATTTGCCCTGCAGACGGTAAAGTGGTTGTAATTGAAGAAACCGAGGAAGGGGAGTACTTTAAGGACAAGCGATTGCAATTGTCTGTTTTTATGTCGCCTGTAAATGTGCATGTGAACAGAAATCCAATTAGTGGAATTGTAAAATACTTTAAATACCATCCTGGAAAATACTTGGTGGCTTGGGATCCAAAGTCATCCACAGAAAATGAGCGAACGACTACAGTTGTAGCTCACGAGAAAGGATTTGAAATTTTATACCGCCAGATTGCGGGTGCTTTAGCCCGTAGAATTGTTTGGTATTTAAAAGAAGGAGATCAAGTAAAACAGGCAGAGCAATTTGGCTTTATAAAATTTGGCTCACGGGTTGATGTTTTTCTGCCTGTGGGAACTATCGTTAACGTGAACTTAAACGAGATGGTTAAAGGTGGCGTTACTGTTTTGGCTACGCTACCAAGTGAGGTAGAGGTTTAATTCCGCACCCATGGTCTGTGTCCACACAGACCATTAAATTCATATTTAGTTTCGGTCTGTGGAGACACAGACCGAGGGGTACGTTTTAATTTTGCACTCATCCATCCATGGTCTGTGTCCTCACAGACCATTAAACCCATTTTAGTTTCGATCTGTGAAGATACAAACTAAGGAATTGTGGTTTCTATATCTCCGAAAAAGTATTTCCATCACTCAGTTTTCCAGAATTATAACCCTTCATAAACCAATACATTCTTTGTTTAGACGTTCCATGAGTAAAAGCATCGGGAACTATTTTTCCTTGAGATTTTTGTTGGATCGCATCATCGCCAACCGCTTGTGCAGCGCTCATAGCCTCCTCAATATCTCCCTCCTCTAAATATTGTTTGTTGTAATGCGCAAAAATTCCTGCATAAAAATCGGCCTGTAACTCTAAGGCGACTGAATATTTATTAGCTTCTTTTTCACTTAATCCCTCTTGCATTCGCCTCATCTTAGCAGAAGTACCCAACAGTGTTTGAACGTGATGACCAACTTCGTGAGCTAATACATAAGCTGTTGCAAAATCGCCACCTTGAGCGCCGAAACGTGTTTTCAACTCCTCCATAAAGGAAAGATCGATATAAACTTTCTGATCTGCTGGGCAATAAAATGGACCAACTGCTGAAGATGCCCCACCACATTCGGTTTGTACGCCATCGGTAAATAGCACCATCGTTGGTTTTTGGTATTCAGAGCCTTGTTCAGCAAATAGTTTGCCCCAAACATCTTCGGTATCCGCAAATACTACGGAGACAAATTCACCCTGTTTTGTTTCTTCAGCAGTAAGTTCTCGGGGTTCGCCTCCGCCTCCGCGTTGTACGACTTGGTTTTGAATTTGATTTAAAACTTGGGCGCTATCGCCGCCTAAAAACATTTGGGCAATCAAAAAAATGACGCCTATAATTCCGCCACCTGCTGCAATTTTGCCGCCGGATAAACCCCTGCGATCATCAACATTGCTGCTACCGCGTCTTCCTGACCATTTCATAATTTTCTATTTAAGATTTGGTTAGGCTAAACAAAAACGAAACCAAGTTTTTTCAAGCCAAAAACTTATATGGTTTCATCCACTGTTTCTGCGTCTGTCGCATTGGTAGCTACTGATTTTATTCCATTGTCTCTTCCGCTTGTACTTTCATACATTTCGCTTGTGCCGATAATTTGTCCGTTAGTGGCCTTAAGGTTGAAATACCACTTGCCATTTTTCGATTCTTTTTTATCGAATTTAGACTCATCTTGAGCGTTCTTTTTAACAGATTCAACGCCAGTTATACAGCTTGCTTTCTGCTTATAGCCTTCACTAATTAGGATATTCTGACCGTTTCCGGCTTTCAAGCTAAACTGAAATTCTTCGTTTTTTCTTTTCGTGATTACAAACTTTCCCATGATTTTTTTAAATAGTTGAACTCTTAAGATAGTAATTAATTTTTATTTGGTAAGAGAAGTGTTGAACAGCCAAAAAAAAAGAGCCACAGTGCTCTCATAAAAAACAAATGAAGTTTGAACAACTAATTTTCTTTCTTAAATTCTACGTTTAGGGACATAAAAAAGTCACTTGTCATTATATTTCTTTTTGCTTACACCGTTGCCCAAGTACAAACTAGGTTTGTGAATAAGGTTGAAAAGGATTTAACACGGCAAAATTCCATAAGCAGGATTTGATTTCGTTTAATACCAAATATGGTTGATAAATAGTCTAATGGCAATTTTTTAAAACACATAGAGACATAGGTTGTCGAGAAAGAAATAGAGGACATAGGCTATGTTCCGCAAAGCGGAACGCTATGTGAATCAAAGCTTGCCAGCTCTTCGTCGATACAAATCTATGTTTCTATGTGGTGAATGTTAGACCAATATATACGCATAAGTGGTATAACATCGATTTAGTTTTTGGAGGGAAGTCGAGTTTGAAGACGCAAGTAATCTCGGCCACAAATTCTGGAAAAATAAAAGTGATTAAAGAAGATGGAACTGTGATTGTTTTTGACGGTACAAAAGTTT
>JBBSTQ010000146.1:0-8018 GCA_038235745.1 Sphingobacteriales bacterium | reverse complement strand
GGACGGTCGAGCCTGGAAATGATCTGGGAGAATAATGTTATATTTACCATGGAGAAAGGGTTTGTTTTTGCGCACCTCAAAGGTAACGATGAGTTAAAACTTTCCTTTCTCTTTTTTTAAACGTTTAGGACGCTATTGGTCTTTAATATATTTTTTTGATGGTACTTGCTCTAATGTAATTGCATTTCTGTATATTTTAAGTATGTCCTCTTTTTTCTTTTGAAGTACATTGTTTATTTCCAAAGCCCCAGTTGCTGATGGTTTAACTCTTTGCTTTTCCGCATCCCATTTACTGGAGTCGATTCGTTCTCCCGTACCAATCCACATTCTTTCTCCATCGAAACTAAATGATAGAAGAATAGAAATGTTTTTGTCTGGAATTACTCCATCACTATTTTTCCTCTTCTCTAAATAAAATTTAACGCTTGCCATAACTGTAGTTTTAAAATTTAATTTTTCACATACAAAATTTCATACAATCTTCTCTTTGTCCAGATTGTCATATTTTGCTTTAATGAAATGTGATTAATTATGTTCTCTATGTTGCTGTAGCAAAGGAGTATGAAATATAAAAACTTTACAAATTAATATTTATTAAGTTTCTAAATTGAGATTTCAAAAGATGGAACGATATTCTCCACCAAAACAAAAAGCTATTTCTAGAAGAAGTAGCTTTTTGTTTACAGTACTTTTCTAAATTCATGTATTCTTAACCCATTCTCAATTTTTTTATCGCATTTTACAAAGCTATTTATATATTTAATTCAAAATTAAAAAAAAGCTTTATATGCCAAAATTGTTGAGTTTAAAAAATCAAAATTTTCTTAAAATAGCAAAGGAATATTCCACGAAATATAAGAGCGCAGTACCTTTTCCAAACATCAGTTTTGATGATTTTTTCCACAGTGATTTTTTATCCGAAGTTTTAACGGAGTTTCCAGACCTTTCCAAAAAAGATAGCATCAACTTTAACGACGCTAAACAGATTAAACTTGCCGGAAAAGGCGAAGTTGATTTTGGCGCTCAAACTAAAACCTTGATGCATTTTTTAAATTCAGAACCGTTTTTGAATTTTCTGCAAATCTTAACTGGAATAGAAGAACCTTTAATTAGCGACCCGTGTTTTTTTGGAGGTGGGCAACACGAAATAAAGCCAGGAGGTTTGTTAAAGGTGTATGCCGACTTTAATAAGCATCCGCAATTAAAGCTTGATAGAAGGATTAATGTACTTGTTTATCTAAACAAAGATTGGAAAGAGGAGTACGGTGGCAATTTTGAACTTTGGGATAAAAACATGGAGAAATGCGAAAAAAAATCCTTCCGATATTTACCGACTGGCTATATTTTCGACCACAGATTTTTCTTACCATGGACATCCAGATGCTTTGGATTGTCCGGAAGATAGAAGCAGGAAATCCCTAGCTTTATATTACTACTCAAACGGTAGACCCGAGTCGGAAGTAAGTAAAGACCTTGAAAAACATAATACTTTATTTAAAGAACGAAAAAACAACGATGAGGATTCTGTTGCTTTTAAACAATCGCCAAAACAAAAACTTAAAGCTTTTCTTAAAGACTGCGTACCTCCAATTATCATCAAAAAGATAATGCCTACTGAAGTTTAACACCCTAAAAAATGCACTTTAGTGGCATACCCTTTGCTTAACGGATTTAATACGATAAGTTGCGATGAGGGTTGTCCTAAATATTTTAATAGTACTTTTTATAGTAGGCTGGGTACTTGGGGTATTTGTGTTTGCCTTGGGCATTATGGTGCACATCCTATTAATATTGGCAATTTTCTCTTTTATCATCAAATTCTTGTCAGAACCTGTCTAAGTTAAATCACAATTGAAATTTCTTTAATGCAATTACGTAATTAGCTAATATATTTGCATTTTCAATTTTAAAGAAAATCATGAATTTTAATAAGCTTTCGGCAATACCCTTTTTAGCTATTGCGTTGTACCTTAGCTCCTGTAGCACTTCTAAGCAAGTGCAAGCACTAAAACCTCTTCCAGATTATTCTTCAACAGAAGTAGTTTACGAAAAACAGTTGTCCTTTATCAATATGCCGGTAGAGGTAAACGTTAAGGATCTGCAAAATCAAACTAACAAGTATCTTAAAGGCCTAATTTACGAGGATAATTCCTTAGATGGCGATAATATAATGATGAAGGTTTATAAGCCATCAAACATTATCATCAGCGAGCAAAATGGTAAAATTCTGATGGATTTGCCATTGAAAATTGTAGGTAAAGTGAAGTATGGTGTTCAATCTTTTGGGTTGGATTTAACAGATGTTAAAGATTTTTATTTAAACGGGACAGTTCGTCTTAACAGCGCCATCGGTTTAAAGGATTGGAAAGTGACCACCAACACAACCATTCAAAATGTTCAATGGAAAGAGTCGCCAACGGTATTAGTTGCTGGGAAATCTATCCCAATAACGTATTTAATCAATCCAGCGGTTTCTATGTTTAAGCCCACGTTGGCTAAATTGGTGGATGATGCTATAGCTGAATCTTTGGATATTAAACCTTATGTATTAGACGCTTTGGAAAGTTTTAGCCAGCCTACAAAAGTCAACGACGAATATGAAACTTGGTTTACCATGCAACCGGTAGAAATATATGCTTCTAAAGCAACGGTGGCAAAACAAAAAATCACTTTAAACATGGGGCTAAAAACCTATTTGGAAACTGCAATAGGGCGTAAGCCTTCTATGGTTTTCGATAGGAACTCAATCTTGTTGAAATCGGTTGATAAAATGCCAGATCAGTTTAGTGCAAATATAGCAGCATTTGCTCCGTACAGTTATGCGTCTGCAGTAGTAACCAAAAACTTTGCAGGACAAAAATTTGAATCGGGTAGCCGCTCAGTTACCGTTAATAAGGTCGATTTATGGGGTAAAGAAGGGAAAATGATTGTTGCGTTAAACTTGAGCGGTTCCGTTAATGGCGATTTTTACCTAACGGGAATACCTGCCTATGATGCTGCCACAAAAGAAATTTATTTAGATCAGGTCGATTTTGTGTTGGATTCTAAAAGTAAATTGTTGAAGGTGGGTAATTGGTTGGCACATGGTTTAATCCTCAAAAAAATGGGCGATGCCTGCCGGTTCTCTATTGCCAGCCAGCTTGCTGACGGCGAAAAAACCATGTCTGGTTATCTGAATAATTATCAACCAATAAAAGGGGTAAAAGTAAACGGTTCGCTTGGCGGCATCTCACCTAACAAAGTGATTTTGACGCCTAATGCGATTGTTGCGATGGTAATTGCTACCGGAAAAGTGGCTGTAACTATTGACGGTTTGGAATAAACTACCAATAAAGATATTATAAGCCGATCTCGCAAGACGTCGGCTTTTTTTATTTAAGTAGTGATAGTGTACTCTTTACACTATTTGATAAATTCGTTTTCAGTTTTCCGCCTAAAACTTTAGCTTAGCATTTCAATTTTATAATGATGAAAACAATAGACGATATAAATTTCTCCGGAAAAAAAGCTTTAGTGAGGGTGGATTTTAATGTGCCTTTAGATGCTGAATATAAAATTACCGACGATAAAAGAATGACGGCCGCAATGCCAACCATTAAAAAAATATTAAAGGATGGTGGCAGTGTGATACTAATGTCGCACCTAGGCAGACCAAAAGACGGGCCTACCGATAAGTTTTCTTTGAAACACATAGTTGGTCATTTAAGCGAGTTAACCGGAACAGCTGTTGAGTTTGCAGATGATTGTATTGGTGCGGAAGCAACAGAAAAAGCAACCAATTTGTCAATAGGTGGTGTGTTGCTTTTAGAAAACCTTCGTTTTTATAAAGAAGAAGAACAAGGCGATAAAGATTTTGCTGAAAAATTAGCAACGTTGGGCCATGTTTATGTGAACGATGCTTTTGGTACAGCTCACAGAGCGCATGCTTCTACAGCAGTAATCGCACAGTTTTTTCCTGATGCAAAATACTTTGGTTATTTGATGAGTTCCGAGTTGAAAAATGCCGAAAAAGTATTGAGCAACCCAGAGCGTCCGTTTACTGCCATTATGGGCGGTGCAAAAGTATCAGATAAAATTTTGTTAATCGAAAAATTGATGGACAAAGTGGATAATATCTTGATAGGTGGCGGTATGACTTACACCTTTGTTAAAGCTAGCGGTGGTAAAATTGGTAAATCCTTAGTGGAAGATGATAAACTGGAATTAGCCCGCGAACTGATCAAGAAAGCAAACGAAAAAGGTGTTAAACTATTGATTCCCTCAGATTCTGTAATTGCCGATGCTTTTAGCAACGATGCGGAAACAGGAAACGCTTACAACGATCATATTAAAGATAGTTGGATGGGCTTGGATATTGGCGAGGACACGATAAAGAAGTTCTCTGAAATCATCAAAAAGTCCAAGACCGTTTTATGGAACGGTCCGATGGGTGTTTTTGAGATGCCAAAATTCGAAAACGGAACAAAAGAAGTTGCTAATGCAGTAGTTGAAGCGACAGAAAACGGCGCTTTTTCTTTAATAGGAGGCGGAGATTCTGCTGCAGCGGTTGCTAAGTTTGGCTTTGAAGAGAAGGTAAGCTATGTATCAACAGGTGGAGGCGCTTTATTGGAATATATGGAAGGCAAAGAATTGCCAGGCGTAAAAGCGATAATGGATTAAGGTGTTTTTAAAAGATTTTAGTGAGAAGCGATGAGGGTTTACCTTATCGCTTTTTTAGTGATTATTTTTTTGGATTATGGTGTATAATCTACTTCAGAAGTATGATATGACCCAATAATTGAAAATACCAGAGCTGTTAGATATCATGAAAAGTTGAATAACCCAATCTGAGCAAACCCCATTTAATAGCTTTTACAGTCTGACTAAACTTTGTTATATTTGCTTTACTTACATTGTTTTAGTAGGTCAAATAACAAGAACATGACAACAATCACTTTAAAAATAAACGAGCGAAGTAATTACGGAAAAGCCATTTTGGAACTGATAAAGGTTGGTGTTAACGAAAAGAAAGGAATTGAAATGGTGGAGGAAGAAAGTCCCTATAATCCTGAATTCGTAAAAATGGTCAAAGAATCAGCTGCAAGTAAGGAGCGTTACGAAGTGACAGATGTAAACGAGCTATGGGCAAGTTTATAGTTTTTATAACAAAAAAAGCATCCGCTGATATCGCCAGACATAAGAAATCAGGCAATAGAAATACGGAGCGTAACATAAAAGAAATTTTAGAAGAATTAAAAGTACACCCATCAACAGGTATAGGACGCCCCGAACAATTAAAACATAACCTTCAAGGTTTTTGGTCTCGGCGTATCAATCAGAAAGACCGAATGATTTATTCGATTAGCGAAAACACGGTTACTGTAGAGGTAATTTCCGCAATGGGGCACTACGCTGATAAATAGTTTTATCTCTAACATTGATTTCGGATTTTCTAAAATTCGTTTAGGCAAAACTATTAGCGCCCCTATTACAACTCCGAAGGTTCCAGTTCACTGAAAAAACATCTTCAAGAAATTCTGAAAAAAGAACAAAACTGGGATTTTTTCCCACTTATTAGCCTAACATTTCTAAATTTCCCACTGCTTCTATATTTCTCTCTATTTCACTATTCTTCAAGTGCTTACCGCTCTCTTTTTTGGCTAAATTAAAAATGTTAACGCCTGATTTATAGCGTTAAATCGTGTCAATAGATACCTTAAGCGATGTTTTGTCCTGTTGAAAACTTTTTGTGGCGAAAAGTGGGAAAAAGTGGTAACATTCTGTACTTTTACATTAATTAATAGTGTAAACTCTAATGGTGTCCCATCTAATTGGTGAATTTGAATGCAAGCTTGACGCGAAAGGCCGGTTAATGGTTCCTTCCGGTTTAAAGAAGCAATTGCCATTAGCAGAGACAGAAGGCTTGGTCGTCCACCGAGGATTTGAAAAACATTTGACCATTTACACCAAAGCCGAGTGGGATAAAATAACCGCTCAATTGGCTTCCTTAAATTCATTTGAGAAGAAAACCAGAGAGTTCATCAGGTATTTTACCAGAGGAGCAACAGTTTTAAGTTTAGATGCTTCCGGACGAGTTTTATTGCCAAAATCATTATTGGAATATGCGAGCGTCAATACAGAAGTGGTGCTGTCTTGCCAGTTTGATAAAATTGAAGTTTGGGCGAAAGAAGCCTACGATGCACAAATGGACGACGAGCCTGAAAACTTTGCAAACCTTGCAGAGGAAGTAATGGGCAACAAAGGAAGGAGCGCAAATGCAGAATAACTACCACAATCCTGTAATGCTGAAAGAATGTGTAGAAGCTCTGGATATCCAGCCTGACGGTGTTTATGTGGATGTTACTTTCGGTGGTGGCGGGCATTCTAAAGAAATTATCAAGCATTTAGCACAAGACGGAACTTTAGTTGGTTTTGATCAAGATGCAGATGCACAAAATAATATCATCGATGATGACCGCTTCGTTTTCATCGATCAAAATTTTAGATTTTTAAAAAATCATTTGAGAGCGCAAGGCTTGCTTCCGGTCAATGGAATTCTTGCAGACTTAGGCGTGTCTTCTCATCAATTTGATGTGCCAGAACGTGGGTTTTCAACTCGCTTTGATGCCGACTTGGATATGCGGATGGATCAATCTGGAGATTTGACTGCGAAAAAAGTCATTGCTGAATATACCGAAGATGCCTTACACAAGATTTTTGGTATTTACGGAGAAATCCAAAACGCAAAGACGCTTGCAAAAACCATTGTTACGTCAAGGTTGATGAAAGAAATCGCAACAATCGCAGATTTAAAAGCGGTAATCGTGAACCAAATCCCTCGCGGAAAAGAAAATAAATACTTAGCACAGGTTTTTCAAGCATTGCGCATTGAGGTAAACCAAGAAATGGAAGCTTTAAGAGAATTTCTAGAGCAAACTGTGGATGTTTTAGCTCCTGGTGGGCGGTTGGTGGTAATGTCTTACCATTCTTTAGAAGATCGATTGGTAAAAAACTTTATGGCAAAGGGAAAATTCTCTGGTATGGTAGAGAAGGATTTTTTTGGTAATGAGATTAAGCCATTTGATCTGGTGGTTAAAAAATCCATCACGGCATCTGAAGATGAAATAGCAATTAACAACAGAGCAAGAAGTGCAAGGTTAAGGATAGCTGTAAAAAGATGAGCAACCGCCTAAAATCTGAGATAGAAGAAGAAAGAAAGCTTGCCGAGCCAAAAAAAATCGAGCAGAAAAAGAAAGTGGTGGAAACACCAAGTCCGGTTTCTATTTGGTTTTCAAAAAGAGCATTTTCAAAAGAAAGAGCGACTGAAGCATTGCCATTTCTATTGTTCATCTCACTTTTAGGGATGATTTACATAGGCAACCGACATAATGCAGAAAACAACATCAGAAAAATTGATGGTTTAAGCAAAGAAGTAAAAGAATTGAGTTGGGACTTTAAAACGCTAAAAGCAGATTTAATGTTTAGGAGTCGCCAAACAGAAGTGATAAAAAAAGTGGATTCATTACTGGGTCTAAAAGTATCAGTAGAACCACCTATAAAATTAAAAGCAAACTAAAAGAATGAACATCAGAACCAACATACTACTTCGAGTTTATGCGGCCTTTGGGCTAATTATTCTTTTTGCGGTAGCTGTTATGGCCAAAATGTTCCAAGTTCAGGTAGTGCAAGGTGATAAGTACCGAGCAATGGCGGATAGTTTAAGCACAAAATATGCTACCGTGGAAGCTTCTAGAGGAAATATTTACTCTATCGACGGTAGTTTATTGGCTACATCTGTTCCAGAATATGATATCAGAATGGATTTAAAAGCTGGCGGAATTGAAGATAGCGAGGTATTTTTTAGCAAAGTTGATTCGCTCGCTTTTAAACTTTCTAATTATTTTAAGGATAAAACAGAGCGTGAATATTCTAGAGCTTTAAGAAATGCAAGACAAGATGGGCAGCGGTATTTTCTGATCAAAAGAAATGTTTCTTACCAGGATTTGAAGGCGCTTAAAAAGTTTCCGATTTTTAACATG
>JBBSTQ010000145.1:0-8021 GCA_038235745.1 Sphingobacteriales bacterium | reverse complement strand
TCAACAACCTCAGACCTTTCAGAAATTCTTTTTCCTTCGATGTAGTAACTCTTAGCAAGTGCCACAAAATCCGGACTGGTAATATCAACGAAAGAATAACGCTTATCATTAAATAACTCTTGCCACTGGCGAACCATTCCTAGGAACTGGTTATTAAGGATAATGATTTTTACGTTAACCTTTGATTGCATAATGGTTCCTAACTCCTGCAAAGTCATTTGGAAACCGCCATCACCAATAATAGCCACAACATCTTTATCTGGGGCACCAAATTTTGCTCCGATTGCTGCAGGTAACGCAAAACCCATTGTACCTAAACCACCGCTAGTGATATTGCTACGGGTGTTGTTTAATTTAGCATAACGGCAAGCCACCATTTGGTGCTGCCCAACATCCGTTACAATAACTGCATCTCCTTTAGTCAATTGGTTTAATTGATTGATGATTTCGCCCATGGAAAGTTCGCCTTCTGTTGGGTTAATTTCAGCATCAATACACTGATCCCATTCTTTTTTGTCAAAATCACGGAACTTTTGTAACCATTCTGTATGAGATTTTTTCTCAACCAGCTCAGTTAACATCGGTAAACTGTCTTTACAATCGCCCCAAACAGGAACATCTGCTTTCACATTTTTGTCAATCTCCGCTGGGTCGATATCTAAATGAATAACCTTTGCTTGCTTTGCGTATTTATCTAAACGGCCTGTAACTCGGTCATCAAAACGCATCCCGATGGCTATTAAAACATCACATTCATTGGTTAAAACATTAGGTCCGTAATTACCATGCATGCCCAACATTCCAACGTTTAATGGGTGATCTGTGGCAATTGCACCTGCACCTAAGATTGTCCAAGCAGAAGGAATACCAGCTTTCTCAACAAAAGCTTTGAATTCTTGCTCGGCGTTGCCTAACAAAATTCCTTGACCAAATAATACAAACGGTTTTTTTGCCGAGTTGATCAGAGCTGCAGCTTCCTCAACGTAACTTTTTCTAACTACTGGTTTTGGTTTATAACTACGGATATGATCGCACTTTGTGTAACCAAAATATTCTGTCAGTTGGATCTGCGCATTCTTAGTAATGTCGACTAAAACTGGTCCAGGCCTGCCCGTCTTCGCAATGTGGAAAGCTTTGGCCATTACTTCTTCAATTTCAGAAGCGTCAGTTACTTGATAATTCCATTTGGTAACCGGCGTAGTAATGTTGATGACATCTGTTTCTTGGAAAGCATCTGTCCCTAATAAATGTGCAAAAACCTGACCTGTAATACACACCATTGGCGTACTATCAATTTGTGCATCAGCCAATCCGGTAATTAGGTTTGTTGCACCCGGCCCACTCGTCGCAAACACCACTCCGACTTTACCGGATGTACGAGCATAACCTTGCGCTGCGTGAGTAGCACCTTGTTCGTGACGAACTAAAATGTGATTTAACCGACCTTTGTAATCGTAAAGCGCATCATAAATAGGCATTATGGCACCTCCAGGATACCCGAAAATGGTTTCTACACCTTCTTCAATCAATCCGTTCAATAAAATCTGAGAACCTGAAATCGTTGCAACCGCTTTTGGCTTTTGTTCCTCAGTTTTGTTTTTTTCTATTTCAAGAGTATCCATATTCTCTTTTACTTAATTTTTTTGTTTGAAACCAATTCTCTCAGGTCATCATCACAATTTGTGATGATGGTTTAATGTTTTTTGAACTGGTCACAAATTGTGACCAGTTCAGTTATGATTGGATATGCGGTCACAATTTGTGACCGCATATAATTAGCTTGCGTTTCATCTTCTGCTTCACGTCATTTCGAGGTACGAGAAATCTCGCTAATCGATCGAGTCTGCTAATAGCAAATCAACCTATTTGCGAGATGTTTCACTATCGTTCAACATGACGAAACGCTAATGGCGTAAGCCTAATCTTCGTCAGTAACACAACCTTCTGTCGCATTTTTTACCAACTTAAAATACTTATACAAAACACCGCTTTTAACCGGCGGTTCTGGTTGTTTCCACTCTTTTCGTCTGCTCGCCAACTCCTCGTCAGAAACCATCACGTTCATGGTGTTTTTTGTTGCATCAATCTCGATGGAGTCTCCATCTTTAATTAAAGCAATGTTTCCACCTTCAAATGCTTCTGGCACAATATGACCTACTACAAAACCGTGAGTTCCGCCAGAAAAACGTCCGTCAGTAATTAAGGCAACCGAAGCGCCCAAACCTGCTCCGTAAATTGCAGATGTTGGTTTTAACATTTCCGGCATACCTGGACCGCCTTTTGGTCCTGCATAACGGATAACTACCACATCTCCTGCTTGTACTCTACCAGAAGAAATACCTTCTATCAACTCAAATTCTCCGTTGAAAACTCTAGCTGGACCAGTGAATTTTTCACCTTCTTTACCAGAGATTTTAGCCACACTACCTTGCTGCGCTATATTTCCGTAAAGCATCTGTAAGTGACCAGTTTCTTTAATCGGCTTTTCTATCGGACGAATTACATCCTGCTGGTCAAAATCTAAATCCTTCGCTCCAGCAACGTTTTCTGCAACAGTTTTACCTGTTACGGTTAAACAATCACCATGTATTAAGCCTACTTTTAACAGGTATTTCATCACCGCTGGGATACCGCCTAAATTATGAACGTCTTCCATTAAGTATTTACCGCTCGGCTTTAAATCAGCAATTACAGGCGTTTTATCGCTAATGTCTTGAAAATCTTTAATCGTCACACTAACACCAACAGATTTGGCCATTGCAATCATGTGCAGAACCGCATTGGTAGAGCCTCCTAAAACCATAATAACCACCATTGCATTGTGAAATGCTTTTTCGGTCATGATGTCTTTAGGTTTAATATCTTTTTCTAAAAGTATTTTGATATACTTTCCAGCCATTAAACACTCGTCTTTTTTCTCCTGACTTGTCGCTGGATTAGAAGCGCTGTAGGGCAAACTCATACCTAACGCTTCAATCGCAGATGACATGGTATTTGCTGTGTACATTCCGCCACAAGCTCCAGCTCCCGGACAAGCATTTTCAATTACACCTTGATAATCTTCGTCAGAAATGTTTCCGGCTAGTTTTTTCCCTAACGCTTCAAAAGCAGAAACAATATTTAAAGACTCGCCTTTGTAATGCCCCGAATGGATGCTTCCACCGTAAACCATGATGGAAGGACGGTTTAAACGAGCCATAGCCATAATAGAACCAGGCATGTTTTTATCGCAACCTGGTATGGTGATTACACCATCGTAAAAGTGCCCAGCACAAACAGCTTCAATAGAATCGGCAATTAAATCACGCGATACCAAAGAGTACCGCATGCCTTCTGTACCATTTGTTAAGCCATCGCTAATCCCGATGGTATTAAAAGTTAGCCCAACTAAATCGTTGTTCCAAACACCTTGCTTTACAATTGCAGCCAAATCATTCAAATGCATGTTACACGTGTTACCATCGTAACCCATGCTTGCAATACCAATTTGAGCTTTCTTCAAATCATGTGTTGTAAGACCAATACCATACAACATGGCCTGCGTTGCAGGTTGAGTTTTATCCTGCGTAAATGTTTTACTGTATTTATTTAATTCCATTATATAATAACTTCAAAACTTAATTTGTCTAATACTAGGCTCTTATAAACCCGCTGAATCATTGCCCCTATACTCAAATCAAAATCAAGTGGATATACCACGTCATCAATTGCCTTAATCCCTATAATTTCTACCGCCGTACCACAAGCAAACGCACTATCAGCATTTTTGAATTCTTCTGCTGTAATGTTTTTCTCTTCAACTTCAATATCTAACTGCTCCGCAGTTTTTATAACCGTTGCCCTAGTAATACCGGGCATAATGTTAGTTTTTAAGGGTGTAAAAAGCTTCCCATCTTTTTCGATAAACACATTTGCAGAGGTGGTTTCAGCAACATAACCATTTGCGTCTAACAATATTGCTTCATCAAAACCATTCTTTTTAGCTTCTGAAATCGCAAGCACAGAATTGATATAATTTCCTGTAATTTTTGCCTTTACAGGAATTGCGTTTGGTGCTGGTTTTTGAAAAGAAGAGATGCAGGTTTTTAAAAGTTTATCGCCATAAAAAGCATCCCACTGCCATGCGGTAATAATCAGTTGTGACATTTGGGAAGTTACCATCGACATATCTGTACCTGCATAAACTAGCGGACGGATATAAGCGTTTTTTAGATTGTTTAAATCTAAAAGATGATAAGTATCATGCACCAATTGATTGATATCGTAATCGAACGGCAGATTGATTTGATCGCAAGAATACTTTAATCGTTCAAAGTGATCTTTAACCTTAAAAAGCTTTACGCCGTTTTGGGTTTGGTAAGATCTGATGCCTTCAAATGCGCCAAAGCCGTAATGAATGGTCTGACTGAAAAAATCAATTCCAGCATCAGCAGCCTTAACAAAAGCACCCTCTTTGTAAATGATTTGGTCTTTAGTGAAACTTTCCATTCAATGTTCTAATTTTTGTATAAAAAAAACGCCTTCTTTATTGGAAGGCGTTATGATGTATCTTATAATCTCAATTTACACACGCCTGCTTTTTATCACCGGTAATCAGCAATAAAATGATGAGAGGAATAATGACGATTAGTAACATATTAAATACAAACTAAATATCTCTTTCTTTTGAAAAAACAAGATAAGACAACATAATTTATGTATCAATAGTAAACCAAAATTGTTTTAAAAAAAATTTTATTTTAATAAATTCATAAAAACAAAATTTAATACCAAAATATAACAATTTTACAATCTTTTATTTTTAGGAGCTTATACCGAACAACGAATCGGTATTCGGTATATAAAATATCATTCGGTATACTACACCATAAATTCTGCGTAAATCTGTACAAGGTTCTAAAAAATTAAATCCAACAGCAATTTTAAAGCATAAAAAAACCAGCACTTTCGGACTGGTTTCTATTCTATTTGCTTAGCAGCTTAATTTTCTTTAACTCCTTCAGCTAAAATGATTACCTTATTATCAATAACTTCAACCACACCACCTCTCGTATAAAAATGTTGCTCTTTTCCGTTTCCTCTAATCACTACTTTTCCATCATCTAAAGTAGAAATAATTGGAGCGTGATTGTTCAAAATCTCAAAAGAACCTTGTGCACCAGGAACTGTTACAGAAGTAACTTCTCCTTCAAAAATCTTTTTATCTGGTGTTAATATTTCTAGTTTCATCCTTGTAGTATTGAGTAGTGAGTATCAAGTATCAAGATGTTTGCAAGTCTTGATACTTGATACTGAAATACCTGATTCTTGTTAAGCGTTCGCCTCAGCTAATAATTTCTTACCTTTTTCAATAGCTTCATCAATTCCACCTACTAAGTTAAAAGCTCCTTCTGGATACTCATCAACCTCACCAGCCATAATCATGTTAAAGCCTTTGATGGTTTCCTTAATATCAACCAAAACACCTTTTAAACCTGTAAACTGCTCTGCTACGTGGAAAGGCTGGGAAAGAAAACGTTGCACTCTTCTAGCTCTTGATACTGTTAATTTATCTTCTTCAGATAACTCATCCATACCTAAAATAGCGATAATATCTTGTAGTTCTTTGTAACGTTGTAAAATTTCTTTAACGTTTTGAGCGCAATCGTAATGCTCATCTCCTACTACCGCAACTGTTAAAATTCTTGAAGTTGAATCCAATGGATCTACCGCTGGGTAAATTCCTAATTCGGCAATCTTACGAGAAAGTACTGTTGTAGCATCTAAGTGGGCAAATGTTGTTGCTGGTGCAGGATCCGTTAAATCATCCGCAGGAACATAAACCGCTTGTACAGATGTAATTGAACCTCTTTTTGTAGATGTAATACGTTCTTGCATGGTTCCCATCTCTGTTGCCAAAGTTGGTTGGTAACCTACTGCTGATGGCATACGACCTAATAAAGCCGAAACCTCTGAAC
Source organism: Sphingobacteriales bacterium (assembly GCA_038235745.1). Classification (GTDB taxonomy): domain Bacteria; phylum Bacteroidota; class Bacteroidia; order Sphingobacteriales; family Sphingobacteriaceae; genus Pseudopedobacter. The sequence continues at coordinate 2,064 of JBBSTQ010000145.1, read as the reverse complement.
CTGCTTGTGTAAAACGGAAGATGTTGTCGATAAAGAAAAGAATGTCTTTTCCTTGTCCATCTGCTTCTCCATCTCTATAATATTCTGCAATCGTTAAACCAGATAAAGCAACACGGGCTCTAGCGCCAGGAGGCTCATTCATTTGGCCGAAAACGAAAGTAGCTTTAGAATCTTTAAGTTCTTCTTTATCAATTGCGGATAAATCCCAACCGCCTTCTTCCATGGAATGCTTGAATTTTTCGCCATATTTGATAATACCTGCTTCAATCATCTCACGCAAAAGATCATTACCCTCACGGGTACGCTCTCCAACACCAGCAAACACTGACAAACCATCGTAAGCTTTGGCAATGTTGTTAATTAACTCTTGAATTAATACGGTTTTACCAACACCGGCACCACCAAACAATCCAATTTTACCACCTTTAGCATAAGGCTCCAACAAATCGATTACTTTAATTCCTGTAAAAAGAATTTCGTTTTCTGTTGAAAGATCCTCAAATCTTGGAGGCTGGTTATGAATCGACTTTCCGTTGGTGTTATCAACGTTAGGTAACCCATCAATAGCCTCGCCAACTACGTTAAAAACACGCCCCTTAATGGCATCGCCAACTGGCATCTTAATAGGTTCGCCACTATCCACTACATCCATTCCTCTAACTAAACCGTCAGTAGAATCCATCGCAACAGCTCTTACCCTGTCTTCACCTAAGTGTTGTTGAACCTCTACAACAATTCGTTGTCCGTTGTCTTTAGTGATGACTAATGCATCAAAGATTTTAGGAAGTTTTGCATCTTCTGCAGAGAAACTAACGTCGATAACTGGACCGATGATTTGCGCTATTTTTCCAATGTTTGGCATCTTGAAATTTAATTATGTACTAATGAGTTAACACTCTTTAATTGAATTTTTTGAGAATGCGAAATTACGTTTTATTAGTCAAATAACAAATAGTATATACGGAAAATGTTTTTTTAGACCAAAATTCAAAACTCCTCGACTGTTTCGGTTATTTCATTATCAATTTAGCATTATAAATAGTTAATTCAAAAATAGGAATAAAGCAAAATATTTACTATGCTTGCATAAGATATAGGTGACACCCAAAACCACCATTACCAATTATTATAAAACGTAAACAAGATGAATACTAAAAACATTACTCGATTCTTATTTGCTGCCTCAGTTTTAATGGCAGTTGGTTGTACGTCTGATGACGACATCGTTGTTGTTGCGCCACAGTCGGGCACTGCAGATTTCACTAGGTACATTGCAGTCGGTAATTCTTTGACCGCAGGTTTCGCTGATAATGGTTTGTATTTAGCCGGACAGCTAAGTTCTTTCCCTTCGATAATGGCTCAGCAGATGAAATTAGCCGGCGGTGGCGATTTCCCTCAACCTTTATTTTCTACGGCGCAAAAGAATGGTTCAGGGTATTTAAAGTATGGAGGCTTATCAGCTAGTGGTTCTCCAAACTTAATTCCTGTGACAACTGATTTAGCCGTAAGAGGCGCTGTTACGATACCTGGTTTTGGTAATGTCACTTTATATACCAAACACACCGGCGACAATAACAATTACGGTGTACCAGGTATTAAGTTAGCAAATATAAAGTTTGCGCCTTACGGAAATTTAAACGGTTACTATGAACGCTTACTACCAGGCAGTGCCGGCACAAACACAACTACCTATTTAGATTTTGTTACTGCAAAAGACTTTACATTTTTTTCTAATTGGTTAGGAAATAATGACGTACTAGGCTATGCAACTAGTGGCGGAGCAGGAGATATTTTAACACCAAAAGACGCTTTCAACACAATGTATAGCGAGCTTTTGGACAGGCTAACTGCAAAAGGCGCAAAAGGCGTTGTGGCAACAATACCAGATGTTGCTAGCATACCTTATTTTAATACTGTTACTGTTGCAATTATTTTAGCAAGAGTAAAAGCACAAAATCCGCAGGTACAATCATTGTTCATTGCTACTAGCGCAGGGCCACGAGTTGCCACCAACGAAGATTTAATAATTCTACCTTTCCCTTCAGCATTAATGGGCACAACTTC
>JBBSTQ010000144.1:0-8026 GCA_038235745.1 Sphingobacteriales bacterium | reverse complement strand
TTGTATGCATGGGCGAGCTTTGCGTTTATTGCTTTGCGGTTTAATGTCTGAGACTTTCGACCAGATGGATAGCTATCCGCATCAGAACACATCGTTGTATGTTTTGGATTACGACGGCACAAAATTTACGATTGAAGAGTTTAATAGCTTAGCGCATTTACAATAGTTTATGGTGAAAATTTCTGCGGTTAGTTATACCAACACCATTCCGTTTATTTACGGTTTGCAACATCATGCTATTAAAAAACACGTCGATTTAAGTTTAGATTATCCTGCACTTTGTGCAGACAAATTAATTGATAACCAAGTTGATATAGGACTGATACCAGTAGCGGCTATTTTAGATTTACCCGAAGCGCACATCATCTCTGATTACTGTATTGGAGCAAATGGAGCAGTAAATTCAGTTTTTATTTTCAGCAATTGCGCTATAAAAGATGTTAAGTACCTACAGCTAGACCCGCAGTCGAAATCTTCAAACTATTTAGCCGTGGTTTTGTTGAAAAACTACTGGAAAGTAGAGCCAGAACTAGTTTACAAAGCAAAAGAATACGGGCGGTCGCCGCATCCGAAAACTGCATTCGTTCAAATTGGCGATAGAACTTTCGGTAAAGTAGATCAGCAATCTTATGTTTATGAGTTGGCCGAAGAGTGGAAAAACTTTACAGGATTAGAATTTGTTTTTGCGGTTTGGGTAAGCAATAAAAAATTGGATGAAAATTTTATCGCACAATTAAATGAAGCGTTAAAGTTTGGTTTAGATAACCGGCTAAGGATTTTCGAGAATATGGAAATGCGACAGGATTTTGACTTGGTAGATTACCTAATGCATAAGATTGATTATCGGTTAACGGAAAGTAAAAAGGAAGCCTTGGCGTTGTTTCATAAGTTGATAAAAGAACTGTAGGAATCTAATACAGTAAATCTTGAACTGTTGATAAGAAGTCGGTTCAACTAATAAGTTGGGGAAGGATTAAGAAATACTACTTAACATAATATTAATTATAGGACAAAATTAATGTTGTTTTTCTACGGTTCATTTAGGTTTTTCAGTTCGCTTGCTTAAATCAAGTTCATCTGCCGTTTTAAGCCAGCTAAAATTTTTCCGCTCGCTCGCTTCAATTAAGTTCATCTGCCGTTTTAAGCCAGTTGCAACTTATCTGTAAAAGTTTTTAGAACGTTAGAATTTTTCTTCTATTTTAGCGTAATATTGGCACACCCTTAAGAAATTTTACTTATCAAATCAAAAAAAGAAATGAAAAAAAATCTAACACTTTTGTCGTTGGCAGTTTTGATGCTGTTTACTACTAGTTGTGCTACCTTGTTTGGTGGTCCTGTAACAGCTCAACAAAGAGCAAAGCCAAAAGCTGGCGAACCAGCTCGTGAAGTCAGAATTCTTCCCCTAATTGCAGACTTAGTTATATTTGCGCCGTCGTTAATAGTTGATTTCGCAACTGGTGCAATTTACAAGCCTTAGTTTATTTAGATCAAATTCTTTTAAATAAAAAGTCTCGCTTAGTATTTCTAAGCGAGACTTTTTTATTTGTGGTATAAGTTTAAAAATAATAGCCAAATTTCTCTGACTGATATTTGTGATATGATTTATCGGTTGAACTTAAACCTATATCCTTTTTACGTTGACCGCATTCATTCCTTTAAGCCCTTTTTCAAGCTCAAAACTCACTTTATCGCCTTCACGTACTTCTTCAGTTAAGCCGTGAACATGCACAAAATATTTTTCTTGCGTACCGTCTTCACGTATAAATCCAAAGCCTTTTTGATCGTTGTAGAAATCAATTTTGCCTTTCTTAGGCAATGTTAAATCTTCGGCTTCTTGTTTAGAAATGCCAATTTCTATGGTACTAGCGTCAATTTCTTTTTTCTTACGAAGTGGATCTGGTGGCGTGTCAGTAATGTTACCATGCTCATCCACGTAAGCCATCATGTTCTCCAAACTACCGTCCGTTGGACTCTCCTTGCGTTCTTCTTTCTTTTGTTGCTTCTCTTGTCTCTTCTTTAAACGCTTCTTTTCATTTTCTTTTTTACTGAAAGTTTCTTGTGATCTACCCATTCGTTATTTGTTGTTGTTTTAAATCTATTTTACATCAAAGCATCAAATCAAGCTAATGAAATTCAATTTTGGTATTGATAACATCAATAAGGAAATTGAAGGATAAAGCAAATAAGCACTTTTAACAACCCAAAAAGTGAGTATCGGCTTCTAAAACCGGAGCTAAATATTTTGCTATAAGATTTGAATTGCTTTTGAATTTTACAAAGATAACAATTAAAGCGATAAAAAGAATATCAGGACTTCAAAATATTAGCTTCTTTCAGCTTCAGTTTGCTAAGTGTAATAAGGTTCAGTACTAAAATACAGAACATCAGCCAACCTAATCCTGCAAAATAGCCAGCCAAAATATCAGACGGGTAATGTACGCCTAGGTATACCCTGCTCACTCCTATCAAAAAGGTCATCACTACGCAAAGGCAAACTATACTGTATTTCAACCAAGCTTTTTTAATCAGGATAATACTGAGGTAGATGATGAAACCGTAAAAAGCTATGGCGCTCATGGCATGGCCGCTAGGGAAACTGTAAAAATCGGCAAATACTAAATGGTCAATCTCAGGTGGTCTTTGGCGTTCAATGATATTTTTCAACACCACGTTTAAACCAGAAGCTAAGAGCAATACCAAAGTTATCTGCAAAGAAATCCGCCAGTTTTTTCTAATAACGAAGAAAATAGTTAGAATTGGTATAATCAACATATACCCGATTGAGTTACCGATAAAAGTCATGCTTTTCATAAACTCCGTATTAAACGGAGTGCGAAAAACGATCACTTCTTGGATGATTAGGTTGTCAAAAACCTTTAACTCATTGTCGGACAAACCTTCCGTAAGTTTGTGGAAACAAAGAATAGCGCCCAACATTACTATTATCGCAAAAATAATGGTACTAAACTCTGGAACCAGCTTGTAGTCGTTGATGTATTGTTTGAAAAGTGTTCTAAATTTTTCCACCAAAGAATGCGCTATTAAATGTTGTCAATCTTTTCGAAAGAAATTTTTAAATCCCTCTCTAAATCAGCTATTTTTTGAAGTTCTGATGGCGCTACAAATGCTATTGAGTATCCCTGTCGGCCAGCTCTAGCAGTTCTACCACTTCTATGCGTGTAATATTCTTGCTGATCTGGTAATTGATAATGCAAAACGTAGGCTAAATTATCCACGTCAATCCCTCGGGCTGAAATATCTGTTGCCACTAAAATCTGCAATCTTTTAGATTTGAACAAACGCATTACTCGATCACGGTCACGTTGACCTAAATCGCCGTGTATGGCTTCTGCTTGTACGTTTTTGGCTTGTAGTTGCTTGGCTAAATTTTGCGCACCAGCTTTGGTACGACAAAAAATAATACCTCGTTTTTCACTTTGTTGTTTCAAAAATCTTGACAGCACATCAATCTTGTCTTTAATATCTGCAATCAAATATTGATGTGAAATGCCCTGATTAACTAATTCATCTTTCTGAACTTCAACGCTCAAGGCATCATCATTCATAAACTCATCAATGATTTCTTGTAACGCACTCGGCATCGTTGCAGAAAAAAGCCATGTATTTGATTTAGCCTTATTGGTATAACCTAAGATCTTATCTACGTCTTCTTTGAAACCCATGCTCAACATCTCATCGGCCTCATCCAAAACAATTGTAGTTACCTTTTCTAAATTGATTGCGTTTCGCTCCAAAAGGTCAATTAAACGACCTGGCGTAGAAACCACAATGTGAGTAGGCCTGCGTAAACGGCTAATTTGTAAATCAATTTTTTCTCCGCCGTAAACAGCTTCCGTAAAGATTTTTTTATCAGCGTACTTGGTAAACTTAAAAAGTTGTTTAGCTATTTGTTGCGCCAATTCGCGAGTTGGGCTGATGACCAAAGCCTGAATTTGTCTTAAATCCGGATCTACTTTTTGCAAAAGTGGTAAGCCATAAGCTGCGGTTTTACCCGTACCAGTTTGCGCTTTGCCTATAAAATCTGTTCCGTTGGCCAACAAAAAAGGAATTGCCTTTTCCTGAATTTCTGTTGGTTTAACAATATTATTTTCTGTTAAAGCTTTGATAAACTGCTCATCAACGCCTAATTGTTTGAAATCACTCAATGTTTTGTATTTTAAAAAAGGCAAAGATAATCAAATAAAAATAGTAGGGTTTATATATTCGGCAGGTATGTTTAGGCTAAAAACCCTTATTTTTGCCAGTAGTTTATGAAAAGCAACCCGATTGACGATTTTAAGAATTTTATGTACACTCAGTATTTTTCTGATGGTGTCAAAATTACTTTGGGTGTGCTTCTCCCCTCTTTAATCGCTTTTCAGTTTGACAAGTTAGAAATTGGAATTACGCTTTCTTTAGGTGCGCTTTGTGTAAGCATTGCCGATACTCCTGGGCCTTGGCTACACCGAAAAAACGGAATGCTGTTTACCAATCTCTTCATCTTTTTGACTGCACTTTTAACGGTAAACATCAATACAAACCTTTATCTGGTTGCGATAGAAATCTTTGCACTTTGCTTTCTGTTTTCCATGTTTTACCTGTACGGCAGCAGAGCTGCATCTGTAGGTACGGCAGCTTTGCTGATTATGGTGTTGGATATTATTCCGGGTAAAACATCGCTTAAACCATTTGAACATTCATTTTTAGTGTTAGGTGGTGGCGCTTGGTATTTTTTACTGAGTGCGCTTTTCTCTAAACTTAGGCCCTACCGCTATGCACAACATACACTCGGCGAAAGCATTAGTGAAGTTGGACAATACATGCGTTTAAGATCCCGGTTTTATGGCACCGAGGTATCTGTTGAAGATAATTTTAAAGCGTTGGTTAGTCAGCAAGTTAAGGTAAACGAACTGCAAGACAACGTTAGGGAAGCGCTGTTTAAAACTCGCGAGTTGATGAACGAATCAACAAATGCGGGGCGTGTAATGGTTAAGATATTTGTGGATATGGTAGATATTTTTGAGCAGACCATGGCTACGCATAACGATTACGATACGATTAGAAGTCGTTTTTCGGGATCTGACATTCTGCCATCTTTCGCCACAATTATTGAGAAGATAGCAGATGAAATCGACTACATTGGATTCTGCCTAATTCATCAGCAAAAACCGGTTCATAAAGAACTGACCATTTCAGATTTAGATCAGCTTAAAGCCAAAATCGATGCATTGGAACGCAGTGGCACTTCTGTGTTGATTTTAAAAAAGATATTAATCAACCTCAGAAACATCTATTTAAAAACAAATGATATTTCAAATTATTTCGACAAAGAAACGGTAAGTACAGCACCTACCAAGCCCTCTCCTATTGAACTTTCACGCTTTGTGAGCCATCAAAGTTTCGATTGGAAAATCTTCAAGAACAACCTGAATTTCAAATCTGGCGTTTTTAGGTATTCCTTGCGTATTGCCATTATTTGTTTAGTTGGCTTTTTTGTTGGGAAAATGTTTTCGCTGGGGCACCACAGTTATTGGATTATTTTAACCATTCTGGTAATTATGAAACCGGGTTTCAGTAGCACAAAGCAAAGAAATTATGAACGTGTGGTAGGTACTCTAATTGGCGGTGTGCTTGGTGCCGTGGTATTGATGTTTGTAAAAGATGAAACCGCTAGATTTCTGTTTTTACTGGTTTTTATGCTAATTACCTATAGCGTTATCCGCATTAAATATGTGTTGGGCGTTGTGTTTATGACGCCTTTTATTTTAATTCTGTTCAGTTTTATCAATAGTGGCGACAACACTACCATTATTGCCAGCGAACGAATAATTGATACTTTGATTGGCTCTTTTTTGGCTTTTGTATCTAGTTATATTTTGTTTCCGGATTGGGAATCGGCTCACTTCAAGCATTTTTTACCTAGGATGATTAAAGCTAATTTAAACTATCTAGAACATATAATTTTGAGGCAGTCGCTTTTGCCGATTAGCGTGACTGACTACCGTTTGGCTCGTAAAGATGTTTATGTGAACACGGCAAACTTAGCCGGTGCTTTTCAGCGGATGATGCAGGAACCTAAAAGTAAACAACACCACATCAAAGAAATTCACAAGTTTGTGGTGCTCAACCATATTTTATCTTCTTATTTGGCTAACCTTTCGGCTATCTTTTCGGAAAGTGCAGCATCTATTAATTCAGAGCAGTTAAAGCTCATCAGAAAAAGTCGTTTTTATTTAGAGGAAGCAGTAGAAAAAATAGATAGTGAAATGGATGGAAGTACGCAGACCAAGCTCCATATTCATTTATCAGATAAAAAAGCAGATCCTCAGATTACTGAGCAGTTGGAATTGATTATGAACCTATCAGCAGAAATATCGAAGATAAGTGAGAAGGTTTAGATTGACGCTGGTTTAGTTTCAGAAACCCGAGTTTAATTGTTAATAGCCTTCTATGCTTTTTAGCTTCATAAAAGTTTTTTACTGTATCGTTCCCTGCCTGCCCCCAGCGCAATGTCATTAAGTTAAAGAACGCCGTCATGTCTAACGATAGCGTACCAAAGGCATCCCTTCGGAAAGACATCTCACAATTAGGTGTGAAACGCTATATGCAGACTTTGCTCGTTAGATTTCTCGTTCCTCGAAATGACGATGAGCAGAAGAGAATCTCTTAACTTAACAACATTGGTCTCCTAGCGAGAGCAATCGCGGAACGCTTTAACGACTGTTTTAATAATCGAACTCGGTTTAACAGCAATTAGCTGAATTTTTATTCTACCACGCTGATTTAAATTCTGTTAACATTTACGTTTTTTTTCTTCCTATTTCTCCATACGAGCTTTTAACTTCCCAATCTGCTCCATTGAGCCGAAAAGCATCACTTGCATATTGGCTTTTATGATTGTTTCTGGTGGTGGATTGGTTATATATTTCCCGGTTTCACTTTTTATACCAAGGCAGTTTATACCAGTGTTGTACCAATCAACAATCTCACGAATAGATTTATTTTGTACTTCGACAGGTAAATTTTCGTACGCAATAGATTCTATATTTAGGGATTCCCTGCCCTTTCCCCATAGGTTGTTAATGAATTCTATTACTTCGGGCTGTGATATTAAACCAGCCATATAAGCGCCACCAATGGATTCGGGAAGAATTACGTGGTTTGCACCTGCTGTTTTTAGTTTAAGTTCACTACTTTTAAGCTGCGCTCTGCTAATAATAGTTAAGTTGGGATTCATTGCTCTGGCCGATAATACGGTAAAAACATTTTCCGCATCGTTTGGCATCGTTAAAATCAACGCTTTTGCTTTTTTTATTCCTGCTTTTATCAGCACATCGTCATCGGTGGCATCGCCATGTAGATAAATAAAATCTTTCTTTTCAGCAAACCAGTTTTTTAGATGAACTTCCACCGTGTCAATTGCGACAAAACCCATACTATTGGACAATAAAATTTCTGCCGCCTGTTGCCCATGTCGGCCGAAACCACAGATAATTACATGGTCAGAAAATTTCTCAATTGCATTCATAAGTTTACGATTTTTAAAATACGCTGTCATTTCTCCGCTTACGATATATTTTGTAAGACTACTAATTATAGAAGCGAAAACGGCAAATGAAGAGATGATGAAAAAAATATTGAAGATTTTTCCAGCGTCAGACAAAGGGCGAACTTCATTATAACCAATTGTGGTTGAAGTTATTACCGTCATGTATAACGCATCGATAAATGAATAATGCTCTATCAGCATAAATCCACCTGTGCCGATGAGCATAATCAACACCAATACAGCCAGTCTTCCGTAAAATGGAAATAGTTTTATCATTTCATAATGCTGTTTTGTACCATGGTTTTTCGCCAACAAGATAGCAAAACCGTTTATAATTGATGCTTTTCCAAGTTTAAGGTAATACAAGAATTAAAAAAATCAGTGAAAATGGGCAAATGGTTTGCACAAACTTATCGGATACTTAAGGTTTAGTTACAAATCCACAACGACGAGAAACCTTTTAAGCTTGGCCACGCT
>JBBSTQ010000143.1:0-8029 GCA_038235745.1 Sphingobacteriales bacterium | reverse complement strand
TTTCGATAAGAAAGCCGCTATCGAGGCTGCAAATATTTTTCGTCAATTGAAGAAAAAAAAACAGTTGATAGAGTTTAGAGATATTTTTATCGCGGCGATTTGCATTGAAAATAGTCAGCCACTGCTTACAAAAAACGTAAAACACTTTCAACGCATAGATAATTTAGAGCTTTTAACCTTATAGTTTAAGTTGTAAGTTTCGACTTGGGTGTTTCTTTCATTGTAACTTCCGAACTACTGCTTTTGCAAACTGTTTTCAATCCTTATTAATAGATTTTTAGCCTGTCCTTTCGTTTTCCGACTTATCAGAGTGGTACATGAAAACATGATTTCATTTTATATTTTTTCTTCCTTCCATCCTACACAAATCACACTTTTCCATCCGTAAATTGACTTCCTTTTTCAAAATGAACAGAATTTAGATTAATCCACTTTGTTTTTCGCTCTCTAACTTATATTCTTTACTAAACCTATTGCTTGAAAAGAGTTAGTTTAGCACAAAGTAACTTGTACTTTTTGACTGCAGTAAACTAAGATTTTATTTATATTAGAAAAAAATATCTGAATAAGAAAGTTGCACATATACAACATGCGTTGGTTGAATATGTCCGACTGAGTTGCACATATATGTAAGTTAGCAAGCATTACTAGCGAATAGCATATAGCGGTTTATAAAAATAATTGCCGACCGAACTGAACGACCTTTTTAAAAGTATTTAGCCGAACAGTTCGCTCAATCTCGGTTTTTTTGCCCGACCGAACTTAACTTTCATGTTTGGCATCTATGTTTTATTTTGCCGACCAAGTCGCTCAACTATGTTTTTGACCGACCAGAACTGACCGACCAAAACCAATAAAACAAAGTGTTTCAGCCGACCTGAACTCACGAAACCTGAAGATTTTTTTTGCATTTAACAATAAAACTCATTACAAATTGACCGAACTAATTTCATAAATTGCTGACCGAAATGGATTTAGAAACCCTAATTGTCGCAAGAAAAACTTACGTAACGCCTGCTAACAGCAAATTTGCGCAAAAATGGCTGACCGTGGTTCAACTCAGGTTTTCCGTTAATCATTTAATTTGGTGCGGTATGACAATAGTTCTGCAAGCAATGCCATTTCTGCACAAATTTCCAAAACGTTACAGGTAATGCTAAAAACGACCAAAGTAATGTACAAAAGGTCTTTAACGCAAAAAATATGACTAATCAACTAAAAAAATAAAAGCCACCGACTTTAAAATGAAGATTAACATTTTATTAGCTGTATTAATAGGATTATCTCTTTCTGCATTCTCGCAGAACAAAAAATTTTCCATAAGTACAAATCTCCTCAATTTGGCAGTTTCAGGACCTTCGTTATCCTTAAGTTATTTGTATTCTCCCAAACTTAGCTTTCAGGTGTATGCATCCACTGGAAGTTTTGATAAGTATCTAGTTAATACTCAATATCGGTTTAAGACAGCTATTTTTGACGTTAAGCACTTAGTAGTTCAGGGCGTTTTTAAAGGACTTTATGCCGGTCCGTACGTAAGGTATATTGAGAAAGAAATTAGAAAAGAAGGCTATGTAGATAAAACTGGCTTTGTATCAATAAGTTCAAGGGACTTTCATGGTAAAGGTATATCTTCCGGCCTATCACTTGGTTTCCAAATTCAGAATACCAGACTGGTTAATCTAGAGATGTTCGGAGGCGCAGGTTATGGTAAATATATTTCTCAGAGAGATTACTCTGGCGATGAGAAACAGAATGGATTTATCGATGGCCGTGTCGGAATATTGGTTGGGCTCAAATTCTAACACTCTATAGAGCTGTACTGTGTTGCTGTCTATTTAAATTTTGGGCATACCTTACTTTAGCCTAAGTTGCTTTATTGTTTTAAAAAAACGATAATTATGAAAAACAAAACGCATTAAACAATTTGAGCTTGAGGTCCAAAATACGAAGTTGCTTGTAGCAAATATGATATTGGACCAATCGATGCAACATTTTATGACAAAAACGGAAACATAACAAAAGAACCAAAAATTAAACTTCCGACAGAATTAAGAGAAAAGGTAATTTACTTATCAAATTTATTTGACAGTAGTTTAAATTGGACCGACCCAAAAGAACCAGAACCAACCTAAACAATCGAAAAACAAAAATTTGAAATTAAAAAAAAGAACTTCATAAAGAAATTTGCGAATTTTTAGGCAATGATTATGTGATAGTTTATAAATATTAAAAAACGGCAGGTAACAGCTAAGGTTTCATTGGGCTCGTAAAGCCAATAGTGAAACCGTGGTTGGACGGCCTGTCCCGAATTCATCGGGAGAACCGTACATATTCCCAACTGTTATGGATTTATTGTCAGTTGATTTTTGTTATTCCAATCAATTTCAGAGCGTTCATTTTTTTTAGGTAGATTAAGCACTCATTTTCTCTCAATTTCCGATTTATTGGCGCATAATCGTTAAAGCAAACTAGAGGATGGAAGTAAGGAACTGTCTTCCTATTGCTTTCATCCGCCCAAACCGGAAATAAAAACTTAAATATCACAAGCATAAAGAAAAGGCAACTATCTCTTCTTTTGGGGGAAATCTAAAGTTCCTCATCAACAAACTCATTTACAAATAATCTTGTCCACTTTTTATTTTGCCTGCGAAAAAATAATTCGCGTTCCTAAAACAACGCAACTTGCACTTTAAAAAATTGCATATCTTGCAACCAATACCACAAAAAGCATGGAAGAAAAAATAGTAACGTTGCCACTTTACCTTAAAGTGGCATGCATTCTTTTTAGTTTGTTAGCCCTTTCCTACATTATGATTATTGGGAAAGAAATCCTTTCTCCAATCATTTTCTCTTGCATATTTGCCATTTCGTTATTGCCATTGGCTTCGTTTTTCGAGCTGAAACTGAAATTTCCACGAGCGTTGGCTTCAATCGTCTCGGTCGTTTTACTTTTGGCCGTAATTATATTGGTGCTTTTTATTTTAGGCAATCAGCTGAGCAATTTGGTAAATGATTGGCCACAATTTCAAAAACAGCTCACAGTTTCTGTTAACGGCATTCAAGATTGGATAGCCAGTAATTTTAATGTAAACGCCAGAAAACAGCTAACTTTTATCCATAGTTTAGCGCAAAAAGTGTTGGACTCGGGGACCCTTATTGCCACAACTACCCTCCTTTCTCTGTCTTCAACATTGTTATTTTTTGTATTCACTTTTATCTACACTTTTTTCTTTCTGCTTTACCGCTCACTCATCAAACGCTTTTTTGTAACCATTTTTAGAGAAAAAAATTCGGAATTGGTGCATGACATCATCGAAAAAGTGCAACTGATGGTGCGTCAATACATTGTGGGCATATTTTTTCAGATGACCATTGTTTCGGTCGTCGTTTGCGTGGCTTTTTCTATTTTAGGAATAAAGTATGCGTTGCTACTGGGCTTAATTACTGGTGTGTTCAACATCGTACCTTATATTGGTATATTTACAGCTTTGATTATTAGCACTTTAATAACTTTTGCAACTGCTGGTACGTTAGGCACTGTTTTAATTGTTGCCGTAATTATTATTGTGATGCACTTAATTGATAGTAATATTTTATTACCGTTAATTGTGGGTTCTAAAGTGAAGATTAACGCTTTAATTACTGTATTGGGAGTTGTGGTTGGAGAATTGATTTGGGGCATTCCTGGTATGTTTTTATCCATTCCTATTATCGCAGTTCTAAAAATCATTTTCGAAAGGCTGGAGAGTTTTAAGGCTTGGGCGATTATTTTAGGAGACGAAGAAAAACCCTGATTTTGCCTCTACAAATGCTAAAGAAAATAGGTCTGTTCGAAGGAATTCAAATTTACGAAAGTAAGTTTTTTAAAGCTGGTCGTGGCTTAACCATTCCACAAATTGGGATTATTACGTATCCCGGTGCGCATTCTAAAAATTTAGATATCGCTCTTATTCAACACGAATTTGGTCATATTTTACAGCACCGGCAGTTAGGCAGCTTCAAGTTTTATTTTAAAATAGGTTTGCCCAGTTTGTGGAGTGCGATGAAGGCCAGCATGGTAAAAAACTATGTCCACCAGACTCATTGGGTGGAACGGGATGCAAACAAAAGGACATACCAATATTTTAAACAGCCAAAGAATTGGGATTTCAAAAGGTTTCCAATAAAATAAGCATTGTTGCATAAGCTTAAGGTTTTAGCCCGGATAGCAACGGCACCCCGCACCTTTTGGGGTGCGGAGTATAGTGAATAGCCGGAATTTGCTTCAAATAAAAATTTAAAAAAAACTCACGAATCGTTAAGCTATTTTTTTTGTACCTTGCTAAACAAAAACACATTATGAAAAGAAATTATTTTTATTTGATAGCTATTGGTTTAGGATTAACGGTAGCAACAGCGTGTAACAACGATAAAAAAGCGGACGATAATACGGATACCATTGTAGTTGAAAAAAACACCACAACCACGGTGGAATCAAACACAACAACCGCAACACCAAGTACCCAAGCTGATCCATCTACATCGGTAACGGTTGGTGCAGGTGGTGCAGCAGTAAGCACTAAAACTACAGATGTTAGCGTTAATGGCGATAGTATAACTTTCAAGAAGCGTTAAACGATATAAAACATTGAACCTCTTGAGCCTCTGAATTAAAATTTGGAGGCTTTTTTTATGGATGCTAATCATCAAATCCACAGCAATTGCCATATAAATAATAATTCGCAAAACAATTTTCTTAATCTGATATTTGTAAACTATGGGCTATAAAAGTTTAAGAGATTGTGTTGATGATTTAGAAAAACATGGTCATTTAATTAGGATTAAAGAAGAGGTTGACCCTTATTTGGAAGCTGCGGCAATTCATTTAAGAGTTTATGAAAAGCAAGGCCCAGCTTTGTATTTCGAGAATTTGAAAGGTTGTAAATTCCCCGCGGTCTCTAATTTATTTGGAACGGTTGAGCGTAGCAAGTTTATGTTTAGGGATAGCTTAGACAAAATAAAAACCTTGGTCACGTTAAAAAACGATCCGTTAAAGGCCGTCAAAAATCCTTTAAAATATGCTTCCGTTTCTTTGACGGCTCTTTCTGCTTTGCCAATGAAAGTCGGTAAAAGCGCACCAATAAATTTTGCTAAATGTAAAATTGAAGATATTCCAGGCATTGTAAACTGGCCAATGGACGGTGGTCCTTTTGTGACCATGCCACAGGTTTACACCGAAGATACTGACCAACCAGGCATCATGAACGCCAATTTGGGCATGTACCGCATTCAGCTGAGCGGCAACGAGTATGTTTTAAATGAGGAAATTGGCTTGCATTACCAACTGCACCGTGGCATTGGCGTACACCAAACTAAAGCGAATGCTTTAGGTAAACCTTTGCAAGTCAGTATTTTTGTTGGTGGCCCGCCTTCCCATCCTTTGGCAGCCGTGATGCCTTTACCAGAGGGTTTATCTGAAATGACTTTTGCTGGTGCATTGGGTAACCGCCGGTTTCGATATTTATATGATGAGGAAGGGTTTTGCCTTTCTGCCGATGCAGATTTTGTAATTACAGGAACTGTTGAGCCCTTGCAAAACAAACCCGAAGGACCTTTTGGAGATCATTTGGGTTATTACAGCTTAATACATCCGTTTCCCTTGTTAAAAGTGCATAATGTGTACCATAAAAAAGACCCGATTTGGAGCTTTACGGTTGTTGGTCGCCCGCCCCAGGAAGATACTAGTTTTGGGGAGTTGATTCATGACATTACCGGTGCGGCTATCCCAAAAGAAATCCCAGGCTTACATGCGGTAAACGCTGTTGATGCGGCAGGAGTTCATCCGCTTCTGTTTGCTATCGGTAGTGAGCGTTACACGCCTTACTTAAAAGAGCGAAGGCCACAGGAAATCATCACAATTGCCAATCACATTCTGGGGAAAAGCCAGTTGAGTTTGGCCAAATACCTGTTCATCTGCACCAAAGAAGATAACCCAGATTTAGATATTTATAATGTTGAGGAGTTTTTAACCCATATTCTTGAACGGGTCGATTTAACCAGAGATTTGCATTTCCACACCAAAACCACTATCGACACGCTTGATTACAGCGGTTCTGGGCTAAACGCCGGTTCAAAACTAGCAGTTACTGTGGCTGGCGAAGTCAAAAGGACTTTATGGAAAGAGTTGCCTTCCACATTCTTGTTGCCAGATATTTTTACCGATTGCAAGATGATTATGCCAGGAATGTTGGCTGTAAAAACTCCCAAGTACACAAGTGAAAAGGAAACGCAACAGGCCGTTGATATTTTAAATGATCATTTTAAAAATATCAATTTAGACGGCTTGCCGATGATGATTTTATGCGATGATGCTAAGTTTACAGCAAAAACAATCAATAATTTTGTTTGGGTCACTTTTACGCGAAGCAACCCTGCTGCAGACACTTATGGCATCGGAAGTTTTACAGAACACAAACATTGGGGTTGCAAACAAACATTGATCATAGATGCTAGGATAAAGCCACACCACGCTCCTCCTTTAGTTATGGATGCAAGTGTAGAAGCCAAAGTTGATGCAATGGGTAAAAAAGGGGGGTCGTTGTTCGGAATTATCTAACAGATTTACGCTTTCCTTTACAAAATGACACTTGTCTAAATTTTTTCACGCAGGCATTTCAACAAAAAAACCTTTTACGAACTCATCGTAAAAGGTTTTTCTATACATGATCTAACTAAAGATTTAAGCGGTAGCTACCAACCTGTTCACACTTCTGTAAACGTAGGAATTAAAAATATGGCGGCGGGCAAAACGACCTCTTGAATCGGCATTTACCAATTTCACATATATTGCTCTTGGCACATCAAAATATTCGTATTCGTTACCATCGTGAAACCAAATTTTTAAAACCTGAGATTTAAATTCAAAATCTGTGATGCTTGAATCATTAATGGTTGTGGTATATTCTGCCATAGACTGGCTGCGTGTCTCGGGTGCAATGCTTACTAAAAAATGATAAGCTTCAATTACGTATTTACTGGTTTCTTCTGCTTCTGCCTTGCTTTCTTCGCTATCCTGAAATTTATCTGGGTGCCATTTCTTCATTAACGAACGGTAAACAACCTTTAACTCTGCAAGGGTGGCTTTTTCTGAAACTTCTAAAAACTTACGGTAATCAACAATCTTCTTCATAAAAATGCTATTTAATCATCATCAGAAAAACCAACTGAATGTGGTTAAGCTTCTGAAAATAATTGTGCAAAGGTATGATTTTTAAAACCTTAAAAAAAGAGAAAATTTATCTTTGAAATTGGCCCCTTAAATTTTGGTCAATTCGCCACGGATAGAAGTACTTAGTCTGCGTATTAAGCGATCTCGCGGATAATCTCTGCCCAGCAAATACATTAATTTAGTCACGGCTGCTTCAAAAGTCATATCGTAACCGTTAATTACGCCCATTTCTTTCAAGGCACTACTTGTTGCATAGCGCCCCATTTCCACAGAACCAACTTTACATTGAGAAATATCCAGAATGATTTTTCCTTTGTCAATTGCTCCTTTGAGCTTATCTAAAAACCACTTGGCGGTAGTGGTGTTTCCAGTGCCAAAGGTTTCCATAATAATGGCTTCTGCATCAGAATTTAAAACAGCATCCACAATCTCCGGACTAATCCCAGGATACAATTTAAGCACCCCAACATTATTGCTCACGTTGGTATGCACTCTTAAAATCGGATTTTCTAAACGCCCAATAACAGCATCATTGTATTTAATATGTACACCTGCCTCTACTAAAACGGGGTAATTTGGCGAACGAAATGCTTCAAACTTTGCAGAATTATATTTGAAAGTTCGGTTGGCCCGATACAGCTTGTTCTCAAAATAGATGGAAACTTCAGGTACACGAGGTCTGCCATCTGCTAGTTTTGCAGAAGCAATTTCTAACGCAGTGATAAAGTTTTCTTTTGCATCGGTACGTACCTCAGAAATAGGCAATTGCGAACCTGTGAAAATTACTGGCTTGCCCAAACCTTCCAACATAAAGCTTAACGC
>JBBSTQ010000142.1:0-8060 GCA_038235745.1 Sphingobacteriales bacterium | reverse complement strand
TCAGTTTAGGGTTTCTGGGGTCAGCAATGTTTAATACTTCTAAAACGTTTATTCCTTGGTTGCAGGTAGTGCCAGATCTGAGCGTAACGTAGGCATAATAGCCTTCCACAATCACCGGGTCGCAACTGGTGACATGAGAATAAGTGGATAATTTTATGGGCGAAAGCGGGTTGCTGGCATCGTAAATATGCATGCCTGTGGTTGAGCCTATAAATAATTTATCCTGGTAAGGGAAAATAGTTTCTATTCCAAAACCAAGCGCAATGTCTTTTACAAACGCAGGTCTTTCAGCATTCGCTACATCAAAAACCCTAAGTTGAGATTGATCTACGGTGTATAAACTACTGTTCTGCAACGTAAATCTGGCGGTAGAACCTCCGGTGCCGTAGGTTTTACTCGCGGAACTATTAACTGAATTGAAAGCGGTATTGACAAACATATCCTCTCGTCGTCTATTACTGCCTTTCTGTTGGGTGTATGTTATAATGGTATCCTTGTAGGCGTATATTGTATTTCCTTTACCGTAGTATTTCCTAAAAACATCTTCTACTCTGTTCTTAAGTTTTACTTGTTTTGGGTTGCTAATATCGAAAGCCAATAAATCCACATAGCTATCAGCATATAAAATATTATTGTAAACCGCTAAGTCTTCATTACCAGGGATGTTGATGAAGTTTAAGAAAATGGGTAAGGCAGGGTTACTATTATCAATTACGTGAATTCCTCTTTTCACATCGTTAATAAACAAATAATCGCCGTAAATATAAACACGGCCTGGAGTTTCTAAATCTCTTGGCCGTTGAGAAGCAACTTCCATTGCTCTTACGCTATCTGTAGTGGTCAAATAGGAAATTTGCATTTTATAGGAAACCGTCTCTAGAACCTCGTCTCTACAAGATGAAAAGACTACAGCAACTAAAAATGAAACAGCAATGAATACGTTTTTGGTGCGGAGAAATATTTTCATAATTAATGGGTTTATTCATAATTACGCAGGTTGTAGAAGTTTTGATACAGCGTTAGGTAGCAATAATTACTATTTGCAGTATAGTTAGGAGAAAACAATAGTGTTAATTTCTTTCACAAGGCATAATGTTTGTAGATCTATAGCTATTAATCGGCGCAAGCCAAATTGTTGAACTAATTTCAAAATTATGGGTGGTTTACTTTACATTATAGCAGTGGTTCTGATTATCGGTTGGATATTTGGATTTTTCGTGTACTCTTTAGGAGCTTTAATACACATTTTATTGGTGATAGCGGTTATAGCAGTTTTGTTTGCCATTATTAGAAGTGCGACTTAAAAACTAATTTTTAACGCATCTATTTTATAAAAGGACTTTTAGATAGGTTTTGTTTGCGCTCTTTGCGTAGTAACTTCACAATTAAATTAAACCCTTCAAAAACCAACAATCAAAAAACTCCGTAACTACTAGCATAAGTAACAGTTTAACATACCGAAATAAAATAATTATATTTGCGTTCTCTTTAATACACACATAACATCATGCACATCAGCAATCTATTATTTTTAAACTTAGGTACACAAGAAGTGGTGTTGATTATGTTCGCCGTGTTGTTACTTTTCGGAGGAGAAAAATTGCCAGAACTTGCAAGAGGGTTAGGCAAAGGAATCAGAGAGTTCAAAGATGCTTCTGATGGTGTAAAAAGAGAGATACACCGCAATATAAATGAGCTTACTGCCAAAGAAGAGCTGAAACGTGAAGAAGAATTAGAGCGGCCGAAAGCTACAGAAGCAGAAGAAAAGGTAGCCGAGAAGGTAGAAGAAAACAAAGATTTTTAACATTATAAAACAATAAAGAAAATGGGTTTAGGTGCTCCAGAAATTATTTTAATCGTATTAGCTTTATTGCTATTGTTCGGTGGTAAAAAAATTCCAGAATTGATGAGAGGAATGGGAAAAGGCGTGAAAGAATTTAAAGATGCCCAAAGCGGTGTTGATAAACCGGATAACGTAGAAGAGAAACCGCGTCAACAAAATTAATATTCCTAAATTTATTTAGGAATCTATTAACCTTGAACCGTCGAAATTTGTAATTTCGGGGATTCAAGGTTTTGTTTTATAAAATGGTTACAGAAAAAATCAACTCTTACTCCAGTTTTTCGCAAGTTCAAAACGATCTAAAAGACGGGATAATTACCGTTACCGATTTGGTAAAACATTATATCCAAAGAATTGCAGACCACAAACACCTCAACGCATTTTTAGAAACGTTTGAAGCGGAAGCGCTATCCAAAGCAACAGAAGTGCAAGCTAAAATTGATAATGGAACCGGCGGAAAATTGGCCGGGATGATTATCGGTTTAAAAGACAATATTTCTTATAAAGGTCATGAGATGACCGCATCATCCAAAATATTAGTGGGTTACGAAGCAGTTTATTCTGCCACCGTTACTGAACGCATCTTAAATGAAGATGCCATCATAATTGGTCGTTTAAATTGCGATGAATTTGCGATGGGTGCGTCTAACGAAACCAGTTGTTTTGGCCCAGTGAAAAACTACTTGGACGAGAAAAAGGTCTCTGGTGGTTCTTCCGGAGGTTCGGCTGTAGCAGTACAAGCAGATTTATGTTTTGCTTCTTTAGCTTCTGATACCGGCGGGTCTATCAGACAACCTGCAGCATTTTGTGGAGTTTTTGGATTAAAACCGACCTATTCCAGAGTTTCGAGATATGGCGTTGTGGCTTACGCTTCGTCCTTTGATCAAGTTGGTCCAATCGCAAAATCTGTTGATGATGTTGCTTTGATTTTAGAAGTGATTGCCGGTAATGATCGTCATGACGCTACATCATCTAACGTTCCTGTTCCGGCTTATTCACAACTGATTTCGGCAGAAGTTCCAAAAAAGAAAATCGCTTACATTGAAGAAACCTTACATGCGGAAGGTTTAGACCCAGAAATCAAAGCGAACGTACTGGCTCAAATAGAGGCGCTTAAAAAAGCTGGACATACCGTTGAACCTGTGTCTTTCGAGTATTTGGATTATGTGGTGGCTACTTATTATATTTTAACTACTGCAGAGGCATCATCAAACTTAGCCAGATACGATGGTGTGCATTATGGTTACCGAAGCAAAGATTCTACAGATTTGATTAGCACCTATAAAAAATCAAGATCAGAAGGTTTTGGCGACGAGGTAAAACGACGTATCATGTTAGGAACTTTTGTGCTGAGCGCTGGTTCTTATGACGCGTATTACGCAAAAGCACAAAAAGCCAGGCGGTTGATCAAAGAAAAAATAGACCATATTTTAGAGGATTATAACTTTATCATCACGCCTACAACACCAACAGTGGCATTTAACATTGGCGAAGAAATAACCGACCCAATGGTAATGTACTTGGCAGATATTTTTACTGTTGGTGCTTCTTTAGCAGGTTTGCCGGCTATTTCTATCCCCTCTGGCCATAATAAAGAAGGGATGCCAATCGGTTTACAAATTATTGGCAGACGCTTCAAAGAAGAGAATTTATTGGCTTTTGTCAAATGTATAAATAAGCTGTAACCGATATTTCCGGTTCGGCCAAAACGATAAAGAATGATTAACCTATCAAAATTTATTGCTGTAACGCTATTATTTGCTGGACTTTCCACATTTAGCAAAGCATCAATAAATAAAGACAGTATTCAACTTTCTACATTAACGTTAAAAGAATTTAGAACGATTAAGAGGTTGGTAAATTCGGATACCACACTTGTGCCGGCCCAAGCCAATCTACAGCTAGAGGTTCTAAAGTATCAGCCTAATTTTATCTATAAATACCGTTTAGATTCCATTAAAACAGATTTGTCATTAGATTACAATCCTTTTGTACAAACCTATATCGATATTTTCTTAGATAAACGGAAAGCCGAGATGGGGCAAATGCTGTCTCTGGGCAAATACTATTTTCCGGTGTTTGAAAAAGCTTTGCAAGCTTACAATGTTCCTTTGGAGTTCAAGTATTTGCCAATTATTGAATCGTCTATGAATCCTATGGCGGTATCTAGAAGTGGTGCAACTGGTATGTGGCAATTTATGTACACTACCGGAAGAATGTACGGATTAAACATCGATAGCTACGTAGATGAACGCCGTGACCCTACAGAAGCCAGTTATGCGGCAGCAAAGTATTTGCAAGATGCTTACAACGAGCTTGGAGATTGGACTTTGGCATTAGCTTCTTACAATTGTGGCGTTGGCGGTGTAAAAAGAGCGATCGAAAAAGCTGGAGGATCTAGAAATTTTTGGGAAATACAAAACTACCTACCTAACGAAACTAGAAACTACGTACCTGCATTTATAGCAGCTGTTTACGTGATGAACTACTACCCAAGACATCCGGAAATTAAAGTGTCTGATGAAAAAACACTGAGAACTGATTCTGTTACTGTCAGCAAATTTATGTCTTTTGATAAAATTGCGCAAGCTTTAAATATTGATGAAAGTGATTTACGTGGCTTAAATCCGGTTTACAAAAAGAATGTGATCAACGGTAGCGCTAGCGAACCAAAACGCCTGATCATACCAAAGTTGAGTTTTAAAGACTACGCTGTTTTTTTTGAAACGATAAACAGGGACGAGGATGCAACTTTGAAAATGTTGCCTGCAGTAGAGTCGGTAAACAAAAACCTGAAAACCTCCAATACACACATCGTAAAAAAAGGAGAAACGTTGAATGCTATTGCAAACCAATACAGGGTTGAGGTTCAAGATATAAAAGTTTGGAACAACTTAGAACGCTATACAATTGCTATAGGGCAAAAATTGGTCATTAAAAAAGAGGAACTTCAGATAGCACCTAAGAAAGAAAAACCTACGTACATAACTTACACTGTTAAAGCCGGCGATAATTTGGGTAAGATTGCTGATCAGTTTGAAAACGTAACAATCAACAGCTTAAAAACGCTGAATAATCTAAAATCAAATGTTTTAACTATCGGGATGCTTTTGAAAATTACTGCTCCTTAGGGGGAGTTTCCGCTTTTTCCCTGAGCTCTTTTGGTTTTTCGGCTAAATCAATGCGCATTTCTGAGAGTGTTTGCCCACCCTTAATTCCAAAATCTAAGGTTCTGATTGGGAAAGGAATGTTAATATCTGATTTATCGAAAGCTTTTTTGATCGCAATTACCGTTTCACTTTTTGCTGACAAGTAGGTTTTTTGTTCGGGATCTTTTAACCAAATTCTAAGCGCAAAATTGATGGAGCTGTCTCCAAACTCCTCATAAAAGAACTCTACCTCTTTTCTGCCGTCTCGCTCCAATAAAGAATTTACTGCTTCTAACGTGATTTTTTGCACCCTCTCCAAGTCTTCTCCGTAAGAAACGCCAACTTTTAAATCTAAGCGCCTTACTCCGGTAGATGTATAGTTTTCTATTGCGTTTTGAAATACCTGTTTATTCGGTATGATTAATCTTTGCCCTTCCAACGTAATCAGGCTGGTGTCTCTTAAGTTTACCGCCTCAATACGTCCTTTGTACTCGCCAAGTTTGACTAAATCACCAATGTCAAAAGGGTGGCGGAAGGACATGAATATGCCCGACATAAAATTTGCCGCTATATCCTGAAAAGCAAAAGCTAGTGCCAAACCTAAAATACCTGCACCAGCTAACGCGGTAGTTACTGCTTTATCTAAGTTTAAAATATCTAAAGCGGTAAACAAGGCAACACCCACCGCCAAAATGTACATAAAAGAGGAAAAAAGTTTGTTGATTGTTTCTAAATGAGAAACCTTTCTAATCATCTTTAACGAAAACGATCTAATCAATTTTGCTAAAAAAAGCCCAAGGACAACTACCAGCGTTGCAATTACCAGATTTGGCAATAGTTTTATAAAACCCTCGAACCAACTTGTTAGTTTACCTTCTAATAAATCGTATGCTTTTCCTACATCCACGTTATAAATATTTTGTTTGTACCGCAATATATCCAATTATTTTGCTAGTTTCTCGCTATTTAACACAAAAGCCCTCCGTTTATCTAGTAAACGAAGGGCTTTTGTTCGCTAGTTCTAACTAAAACTTCAGATTCAGCGAAATTAAAAAGTTGGTTTCTGCCTGTGGATAGTAATAATTAGACGCACTCAGAAAACCATCGTAAATGCCATTAAAAGTATAACCGTTGCTTTCATACAACTCATTTAAAATATTATTGACCAATAGGCCTAGTTCAACAGATTTTACACTTTTTAATTTAAAACCATAGTTTAATCTAAGGTTGTTAACAAAAAAGGCGTCTAACTTTCTTGCTTCATTTGAGGTATTATCCAAGTATTGTTTGCTCACATATTTACTTAAAAGTGCCACTTCAAAGTTTTTTACCAGTTTGTACGCAATGGTACTTGAACCAACAAAGCTGGGGGAAAAAGCAATATCTGTTTTATTATAGATTTTTACTGCCTGTCCAAGATAATCGTAGTCATTTGGGTCTATTTCGTTTGTTTTGTAGGCGTCTATAAATTCTTTAAATCCTTTGACTTTGTTCTGGCTAAATGCACTTGTTACAGCCCAACTCAACTTTGGTGAAATGCCAAATGTTGCATCCAACTCAATTCCGTTTCTGTAGCTTTTATCCACGTTAGAGCGTATGTAACTCCCCACATCGTTAATCTGCCCGGTTACTACCAGCTGGTTTTTGTAATTCATTAGATAAATATTTGCACCGGCATTTAGCCATTGTTTTTTTACGCGGTAGCCGATTTCCACATTGTTTAAACGCTCTGCTTTGGGGCGACTTTGCGGTGTAGATTCTGTAAAATCATTACGGTTGGGCTCTTTGTTTGCAACAGCGTATGATGCGTAAAAGTTACTTTGTTGATCAATAAAGTAAGTGAAGCCTAGCTTAGGATTAAAGAAATTTAGGTTTGCGTCTTGTGTTACGTTGTTTTGGTTACGATCAAAACCTAAAAACTTATAGTAGATATTACGATACTGTAAATCTGCGAAAAGCGAAATTTTATCTAATTGATAATTTGCTTTTCCGTAGATGTTAAAATCAGTTTTAAAGGCATTATCAAAATAATACTGCTTTCGTATTTTACTTTGAGATGCAAATTTGGCCCAAATAACTTGCCCAAAATGGTCGCCATCATACTCGTTATAAGCACCTCCTAAAGTAAAATCGGCTCTTGTGTTAGGCTGGTATCTTACGGAATAAGTTGCGCCATAAAATTGATTGTCTAACCAACGTCGTCTGATTAAATCCGTTTTTGCAATGGTATCAGTACCGATGAATAACGTATCTAAACCATATTTCTCAAAATCTTGTTTTTTCTTAAACTCCTCGTAATAACCTCTTCCTTTGGTATAATGTAGGGCCGCGTTTGCAGATAATTTGTCAGACAAACTTTTTGAATAAAGCAATTGATAGTGGTCTTGCTGGTAGTTGTCAGTTTGATCGTCATAAGTAAAAACATTGGAACGCCTATCCGTTTTTAACATACTTTCAGATACACCGTTCCATGCTTGGTAGGTTTTTTCCTTACCCGAAAAAACGTTTAACCTTAATAAACTGGTTTTGCCGTAATATGCGCCAGACATAAAATAAGATTTAAGATCTGATGAGGCCTTATCTATGTAGCCGTCTGATACGATGCGAGATAAACGCCCGTCGAATGTAAACTTTCCGTTGATTAAACCTGTGCCGATGTTAAGCGAGTTTCTCAAAGTATTGTAAGAACCTCCAGAGTTATTTAGCTCAAAATAGGCAGAATCTCTCAACTTTCCTGTTTGTATGTTTAAGCTACCACCGAAAGCACCAGCACCGTTTGTGGAGGTTCCAACGCCTCGCTGTATTTGGATGTTATCCACAGACGTTGCAAAATCTGGCAGGTTTACCCAAAAAGAACCCTGACTTTCCGAATCGTTATACGGAATTCCGTTGATGGTAACGTTTACTCGAGTAGCATCCGACCCTCTAATTCTTATGCCCGTGTAGCCCACGCCAGCACCTGCATCAGAAAATGTGACCACACTAGGCGTTTGATCAAGCAGGTAAGGTAAATCTTGCCCGAAATTGTTTTTAGCCAGATCTTCTTTCGATAGATTTTTGAAAGTAGT
>JBBSTQ010000141.1:0-8215 GCA_038235745.1 Sphingobacteriales bacterium | reverse complement strand
TTCAATAGTTGAAGATTTAGCTTTTGGAGCTTTTTTCTTTGCGAGAACAGGCGCTTGTATTTTACTTAGATAATTTAAAACTATGTACCCAGCAGCAGCAGCAATGATTGAGGCGATCAACACCGAGAACTTAGCTTCTAACTGAAAGAGCGGACTGGCAAAGGAAAGTATCGACACAAAAATTGACATTGTAAATCCAATTCCGCCCAACATACTAACTGCGGATAATTGCATCCAACTTGCTTTGCTTGGTTTCTTCGCTATTTTAAGTTTAATAGCAATCCAAGATGCAAGAGTGATTCCAAGTGGTTTTCCAATTACCAGTCCAGCTAAAATCCCTAAGCCTAAAGGGTTTGTTAAACCTTTCAACATTTCAGATTCAAAACGAATGTTGGTATTTGCTAACGCAAATAATGGCATAATCACAAAACTTACCGGGCTACTTAGTACATGCTCTAATTTTTCTAGGGGAGAATGAACACCTTTTTTACTGGAGGCAGGGATTGCTATTGCAGTTAAAACTCCTGCAATTGTTGCGTGTATTCCACTGTGGTGGATCAAATACCAAAGAACCATTCCGGGTATAATGTAGAAAATAAGTTTTTTGACGCCGATGTAATTCATTGCCATTTGGAATGCGAAAACCCCCGCTGCGAAAAGCAAATAAGTGAAATGTAAATCTGCTGTGTAAAAAACGGCGATGACCAAAATAGCTCCCAAATCGTCCACAATGGCTAATGCTGTTAAAAATATCTTTAAGGAGTTTGGAACTCTATTTCCAAGCACAGACAAAATACCAATTGCGAATGCGATATCCGTTGCCATTGGTATTCCCCAACCTTTTGATGTTGTTGAACCGATGTTTACCAACGCAAATAATAAAGCTGGAACTAGCATTCCGCCTAAAGCGGCAACAATAGGCAATGAAGCCTGTTTAATCGATTTTAATTCGCCGTCAACAATTTCACGTTTAATCTCTAAGCCAACGTAAAGAAAAAAGACAGCCATTAAACCATCGTTGATCCAACTTAAAGAAGAATATTTTAGATCTAATCCGTTAGACGCAAATCCAAGCTTAAAGTTCAAAAACTCGTTAAAGTAAACTCCTAATGATGAGTTTGCTATTATCATTGAAATTAAAACACAAAATATTAATATTATTCCAGCTTTTGATTCGCTTTCAATGAAGTTTTTGTAAATTTTTTCTGATATTTTTCCCATAACATTGATTAGTTTAATATTATGGAGGTAAAAATAGATATAAAATCTAATTACTGAAATAAAAATTACACAAATTGCATAATTTGTCTCTATTATCTAATAAATTGAGCCATTATAGGTCGAATTTTTATGCTATTCAACAAAAAAACGAGCTTAATTTTAATAATCCTAAATCAGATTACTAAAACCAACCTCGTTTACAGAATGCTATAAGTCGTGATTTTTATTCTATATTAATACACGCTTGCGGGTCTTTCCAAGGTATTTTAAGATCACAAATCCCAAAACTCCTGCACTTATAGATGCAATTAATATAGAAAACTTAGCCTGGGTTTGATATTCTACATCGTTAAATGAAAGCAATGCGATAAATATCGACATCGTAAATCCAATTCCACCTAACAAACCTAAGCCGGCAATTTGTGACCATTTAGTGTTTAGCGGAAGATTACTAATTTTCAGCTTTACTGATAGCCAAGAGAAAGTGACAATGCCCAAGGGCTTCCCAATTACCAAACCGCAAATAATTGCCATACTTACCCCAGAAGTTATATTAGACACCATTTCAGATTCAAACTTGATATTTGTATTTGCCAATGCAAAAATTGGCATGATCAAAAAATTGACTGGTTTAACTAATAAATGTTCTAAACGCTCCAACGGAGAAGCTTTATCTGTTGCGTTAGTAGGTAAGGTAAGCGCCGTTAGAACTCCTGCGATTGTTGCATGAATGCCTGAATGGTGTATCAAATACCACATTAAAATACCAGGAACAATGTAGAAGAAAATCTTCTTTACGCCGAAATAGTTGAGCCCTATTAAAAAGACAAATACGATTGCAGCATATCCTAAATACTCTAAATGAATTTCTTTTGAATAGAAAACTGCGATTACCAAAATAGCTCCCAAATCATCCACAATTGCCAATGCTGTTAAAAATATTTTTAAGGAGTTTGGTACTTTACTTCCTAAAAGCGAAAGAATTGCAATTGCGAAAGCGATATCCGTAGCCATCGGGATGCCCCATCCATGTCCGGTTTCTGGACTGTGGTCAATTGCAAAATAAATTAAAGCGGGTACTAACATTCCGCCCAAAGCGGCCATAATTGGTAAACTAGCTTGTTTGATGCTGGAAAGTTCGCCTTCTACAAGCTCTCTTTTTATTTCCAAACCTACCATCAAAAAGAAGATGGCCATCAAACCATCGTTGATCCATAAAATAATTGGATAGTTGAGATCGATTATGCTGTTTTCATATCCTAATTTTATGGAAAGAAAATCAGCAAATGATTGCCCTATTGGCGAGTTTGCAATGATCAAACTAATGGCAACGCATATCATTAAGATGATACCGCCGATAGATTCTGATCTAAAAAAGTCTTTAAAAGGTTTTAAGTTGATAATATTCGCCATATCTCGCTAAAATAGCAAAACCGAACTAAAAAGATTTTAAAATTTTATAAATCGTAACAAGGGGTTACTTTATTTTACGTTTTATTGATGATTTATGCCAGTTTTAGATGCTCGAGGCCTTAATAACTTAATTCTCTGGCACAAACCCAAAAATTTTGTTTTTAGAGATTATATGAAATCTCCGATGGACCCTTTACCTTCTCTAATCACTTCAAATTCTCCACCCGTACAATCAATAACTGTAGATGCTTGATTGTCCCCATAACCGCCGTCAATTACCAAATCTACCTTGTCCTCGTATTTTTCAAAGATCAACTCAGGATCTGTGGTGTATTCTAAAATTTCATCCTCGTCATGAATAGACGTTGATAAAATCGGATTTCCAAGCATCTTAACAATTTGGCGGGCTATATTATTATCAGGAACTCTAATACCCACCGTTTTCTTCTTACTAGAAAGTAGCTTTGGCACATTGTTATTTGCATTGAATATAAATGTGAACGGGCCAGGAAGCGCTTTTTTTAGTACTCTAAATGTACTGTTGTCTATCGGTTTTATAAAATCTGCAATGTGGCTTAAGTCATAGCATATAAAAGAGAAATTGGCTTTATCTGCCTTTACGCCCCTTAACTGTGCCACTCGCTCAATTGCTTTTTGATTGGTAATATCGCAACCTAAACCATAAACTGTGTCGGTTGGGTAAATAATTATTCCGCCCTGTTTTAAAACATCTACAATCTGCTCTAAAACTTTTTCGTTCGGGTTTTCTTCGTATAGACGTATTAACATCGTGTCAAAAATAAATATTTCGCAAAGCTATGTATATTTATCCATCAAATACAATGTGTCTATTTCTTGAAAAAACACATTTCTGTTAAAGAAAAAGCCGTAAAGTCGATGGCTTCTAGTTATCGGTTGTAATTCAATTTAAAAGTTGGAAGTCTGGTCTCACATCGACTTCGGGTGTACTACATAAGGTGTTTTTTTTTTTTCTAAATTCCGAACGTTCTAAAATCAAATCCAATATTTTTTGGGCGTTTAAACACGCTATCCGTTATAGTTTTTTTGCTACTTGCCAAATGGCTACGGCAAAAAAAGCTGTCACTTCTATCGTTAACGCTATACTTTAGTTATAATATTCTTTTAGACAGAGCACCGAAAAAAAACAATAAAATGCTCTATCGGTGTAGTTTTAAATATACAGTCAAATACACCTATAAATTGGTTAAACGATGTTTTTGATTTATTGCTGACGGTTTTTAATCTTTGGCATTTCATTAGTAAATAGCTAACAAAACCATTAAAAACAAACGATTATGAAAACGACAACCACTACCAACCTTAAAAGCTTACTAGCTAATTTTGATGCGCAATTATTGTCAGTTTTAACGGCTGATCTGCGTGAGCAAAACCAAAAAATGAGAGCGAAACTTATTCACATGACGACTAGAAGTTACGACAGTGAATTATTGGCAATCATAAAAGCTGACATCAAAAACGCGATGGGTAACTCACAAAATAGTTTAGCAAACGCTGGATAACGATTTCTTTAATTCTGATTGTTTTTTATTTTGAAAATGGAAAATCAATCGGTTTAATAATAAATCACGTTTTTTGAATATGCTTAGTCAAGTTTTACCCGAAAAAGGAACTCTGTTAATTTCCGAGCCATTTATGGCCGATCCAAATTTCAAACGTACTGTGGTGTTAATCACAGAAAATAGTGCGGAAGGAACGGTTGGTTATGTAGTTAATCAGAAAAGCGATTATTTACTTAAAGATTTGATTGCGGATTGCTGGGATGCAAACATGCAAGTGTTTATAGGTGGACCAGTTGCACCTGACACCTTGCATTTTATACATAGTGCCCCAGAAAAAATAAAAGACGGCGTTGATTTAGGTAACGGCTTGTTTTGGGGTGGAGATTTTGAAGATTTAAAATCTCAAGTCAACAGCTACAGTATCAAAGACGAAGAAATAAAGTTTTTTATTGGCTATTCTGGCTGGTCCAAAAACCAATTAGACGATGAATTAGATTCAAACACTTGGATTGTATCCAATAAATTTAATCCAGATATGGTTTTGGATAATTCTGAAATTGATATTTGGAAAGAAGCGATTTTAAATATGGGCGTAAAATACGCCCACATCACTAATTTTCCTCAAGACCCAAATCTGAATTAAAATGCTGAGGGGTAACCTTCTGATTTTAAATTCTCAGCAGATTCTTCAACCTTCTCTTTCAATTCCTTTTTAAAGGCAATTACTCTTTCCGCAACGGTATGGTCAGCAACAGCGATAATTTGTGCGGCCAAAATACCGGCATTTTTAGCTGCATTTAAGGCAACAGTTGCCACAGGTATTCCGTTTGGCATTTGTAGAATTGAGAGTACAGAATCCCATCCGTCAATAGAATTGCTCGATTTTACAGGAACGCCAATTACCGGCAACGATGTGATAGAAGCAACCATCCCTGGTAAATGCGCCGCACCGCCAGCTCCCGCAATAATCACTTTTATGCCTCTTTCTACAGCAGTTTTTGCGTAATCAAACATCCTCTCTGGCGTACGATGGGCAGAAACAACGGTTAACTCATAATCAACGCCCAGTGATTTTAACACATCTGCAGCTTCTTCCATTATGCCCAAATCTGAGCGACTGCCCATGATGATTCCTACTTTTGCTTTGCTCATTTTATGCTTTTACTTTAATCGTTTCTTTTATGAGTTTTGCTTTCTCAATAGCCTTTTGTCTGTCCTCGTCCATCACAGTAATGTGACCCATTTTACGGAAAGGTTTTGTGTATTTTTTGCCGTAAAGATGAACGTAAACACCATCATTTTTCAGTATTTCTTCTAAACCTTCATACTCTGCCACACCGTCGTATCCACTTTCACCCAAAAGGTTAATCATAATTGCATTGGCAATTGCATCAGTATTTCCTAACGGAAGGTTAAATATTGCTCTAATGTGTTGCTCAAATTGCGAAGTATAGTTTCCCTCAATAGTATGGTGGCCACTATTATGCGGACGTGGAGCAAGCTCATTCACTAAAATCTGGTGCTCTTTTGTTAAAAACATCTCCACAGCTAAAACACCTATCATACTTAAGCCAGAGGCGATATTTTTGGCGATTTCTTCCGCTCTCTGCTGAACTTCAAAGCCATAAGTAGAAGGCGAAATTAGAAATTCAACCAAGTTGGCCTCCGGATTAAAATCCATTTCAACCATTGGAAAGGTTTTTATCTCTCCATCGGCATTTCTGGCTACAATAATAGCAATCTCTTTTTCAAAATCGATCAAGTTTTCCGCTAAGGATGGCTTTTCAAACGCATCTTCCAAATCCCTTGCATTCGTTATCTTTTTAACTCCCTTACCGTCATAACCATCTTTCCTGATTTTTTGAATAAACGGAAAATTTATGTTTGCCTCAACTAATTGCTGTTTTGAACTAAACAATTGAAACGCAGCAGTAGGGATGTCGTTTTCTTTAAAAAACTGCTTTTGTAAACCTTTGTCTTGAGTTAAACGAATAATTCGCGGTTGCGGATAAACCTTCACACCTTCTTTTTCTAAATCTTCTAAAGCCTCAATATTTACTTTTTCAATCTCAATAGTAATCAAATCAAGGTTTTTACCAAAGTTGTAAACGGTTTCGTAATCGCTTAAAGAACCAACTTCAAAGTAATCACAAATGTTTTTGCAAGGAGCATCGGCATCGGGGTCCAAAATACTAACCGAAATGTTATAATTGATGGTTTCTTGGATTAGCATTCTGCCTAATTGTCCGCCACCTAAAATCCCTAATCGGGCCTGTGATATTGATTTCATTTTTTGTTTTTATAGATGTGTTTGAAGCGATTAAACGTTCGCTAAACTTTCTTTTTCAATTAATTTTTGTAGCTCCAAAATCCCGCCAATTAATGCTTCTGGCCTTGGAGGGCAACCTTGAACATAAATGTCAACTGGAATAATTCGATCCACACCCTTAACCACATGGTAACCGTGTTCCCAATACGGCCCGCCACAGTTAGAACACGAACCCATTGAAATCACATACTTTGGTTCGGGCATTTGCTCATATAGTCTTTTGATGCGTTCAGCCATTTTAAAAGTAACCGTTCCTGCAATGATGATCACATCGGCTTGTCTTGGTGAGGGTCTCGGGAAAACGCCAAATCTATCTAAATCAAAGTTTGAAGCCATGGAACCCATCATTTCAATTGCACAACAGGCCAAGCCGAAACTTAAAGGCCATAAGGAAGAAAGCCTTGCCCAGTTCATTAAATCATCCAGCTTGGTTACCACAACGCCAGTGTTTTCCAATTGCTTCTCTAAACTCATGCTTTTTTAAATCTTGGCTTAAACGCAGGTTTTGCAACCACGGTTTCGGCTATTGGTTCAACGGTTTCGTTTTTCCTATTTTGGAACGGAATGTATTTTTCCTGATTGATTTTATTATATGCGATTAATGGAATTGCAGTGTCTACAGTCGGGGCGATAGTATTTGGTTTTATCCAATCCAAATCTTTTTTACGCCAAACATAAACCAAACCGAGAAGCAAAATCCCTAAAAAAGCTAACATTTCTGTAAAGGCTAACCAGCCCCAACGGCTATCCATCGCTATCAATTCTTTATCAGCGAAGATTGTTGCCCATGGAAAAACAAAAATCATTTCCACATCAAACAACAAAAAGATGAGTGCAATCACATAAAACCGACTATTAAATTGTACCCAAGAACTTCCGGTGGGTACTTCGCCACACTCGTAAGAACTATTTTTTTCGGGATTGGGATGGTGCGGTGCAATTAATTTGTTTACCGCAAACGCACCACCAACAGCAATTAAGCCAGTAATCAGAAAGATTAATACTTTACCAAATTCGGTGATGCTGGAGACTTCTTCCATACCGCAAAGTTAATTAATGGACGCATATTTTTATCAAATTTTACAGATATGATTTTAAAATGCCATTTTTGAACCATGAATTACGATGCGGTTATTATTGGAGGCGGTGCTTGTGGGCTAATGTGTGCTGTACAGGCTGGGTTTTTGGGCAAACGAACGTTGATTTTAGAAAAAAATAATCAGGTTGGTGCTAAAATATTAATCTCTGGAGGCGGACGATGCAACTACACAAACCTTCACACTTCCGCAAACAATTTCATATCCGCAAATCCACATTTTATCAAATCGTCATTATCGCAGTGGACAGTGGATGATTCAGTTTCTTTTTTTGAAACTTACGGCATCACTGGGCAAGAGAAAACTTTAGGTCAGCTGTTTCCCACCTCTAACAAAGCAAAAGACGTGGTAAATATTTTTACGGATTTATGCGATCAATTAGACCAAACTATTTTTTTGGAGAGCGAAGTAAATGCGGTAAAACAAACGGAAGATGGTTTTGAGGTGTCATTTGAGAAAAACGGTAAAGTACAGACAGTAAACACTGCTAATGTGGTTATGGCAAGCGGAGGCTTGCCTATCGCAAAAATGGGGGCGACAGATTTTTCTTTAAAAATTGCCCAACAATTTGGTTTACAAATTCAAAAAACTGCTCCGGCTCTTGTCCCTTTGAC
>JBBSTQ010000140.1:0-8239 GCA_038235745.1 Sphingobacteriales bacterium | reverse complement strand
TTTCACGTTTTTACCGGTGTGATTATTAATATTATCATTTTATTTATGACGATGGCAGGTGTTTTTGAACGTCGCGGGCATTATTTGATGGTTGAAAAGGTTGGTTTATACTGGCACTTTGTTGATTTGGTTTGGGTATTCGTATTTACCTTCTTTTATTTAGTTTAATTTATAGAGCAAGAAAAAATGTCAGCACAAAATACAGGTTTAGCACACGAGGAAGAGCATGAAGGTATGTCCAAAGCAAAGATTTGGAAAGTATTCTTCATCCTATTGGGTATCACAGTTTTGGAATTTATCATCGCATTAGCAGTTCCAGAAACAGCTATGCCTACTATGGTAAGAAACGCTATTTACATTATTTTAACGCTTTATAAAGCGTATTATATTGTCGCTTTTTTTATGCACTTAAAATTTGAAAAGTATGCACTCATTGCTGCTATTCTTCTTTCGTTCATCTTTATCGCTTACTTTATTGTATTGATGTTAGTTGAAGGGAATTATTTGAATAGTCACATGGCGCCATGAGTAAGAATAAGTTTCCTTTAGGTAAAATATTAATCCTGGTAACCATATTGGCCTTACCAGGATTTTT
The DNA here is from genome assembly GCA_038235745.1 of Sphingobacteriales bacterium. Classification (GTDB taxonomy): domain Bacteria; phylum Bacteroidota; class Bacteroidia; order Sphingobacteriales; family Sphingobacteriaceae; genus Pseudopedobacter. The sequence continues at coordinate 7,644 of JBBSTQ010000140.1, read as the reverse complement.
GTATTATTTGCTGAAAGAAAAAGGCGAAAATAGATACAAGCCTTTGCCAATCTTCGGTGCTAAAATTGTAGCTTCAACTTTTAAAGTTAAACGGGGCGTAAAAATCCCTGATACTATTTATCATCAGGTAAAGTTCCCTGTACTGTACAATAGCAATCAAGATTCTGTAAAGCTCTCCACAAAAGAGCAGATGCTTACCATTGCTAGCTTCTTTTACATTGGCAATAAAGATGTTGTGCCTAAACTTAATGAGGGCATCAAAGCTTTGCAAGAACAGTTTAAAGACAATAAGCGCATTAGATTCGTCTCTATTGATTTAGATCCTAAGAACGATGATGCTGAGACGCTAAAAAAGTACACCAATACTATCGGAGCAATTTCTAATAAGTGGTTTGTGCTAAGTGCAGATACATCTGTTACTTACCCTTTAGCTAGGGAGCAATTTTTTGTGAACGCTTTCCAAACAGAACAGGGTAGTTTTGTGTTTAGTAATAAATTGATTCTTTTAGATGCTGAGAACCGTATCCGAGGATATTATACTGGCACCTCAGAGGACGAGATTAGAAGGATAAGTGATGAAATTAAGGTTTTAATTACAGAAGAACTCCGTAAAATAAAAGTAGGAATTTAGAATATTGAACAGCAAAAAATGAGTGATAAAATTATATTACGTTCCATTACCATAGTTTCCATTGTTGTTTTTGTTTTGGTGGTTATTTTAAACCGTAAGATAATTCCGGTAACAATCCCTACGCCGAGTTATATTTACTTTTTCCCTAAATTAAATGCAATTATCAATGGTACTTGCACCGTTCTGCTGTTATTGTCTCTGTACTTTATAAAGCAGAAGAACATTTCGATGCACAAGAAAATCAATATCCTTACATTTGGCTTATCAGCATTGTTTTTGATTTCGTATGTGGTTTTCCATTATTTCGCTCCCGAAACAAAGTATGGGGATTTAGATAACAATGGGATTGTAAGCGATCAAGAAAAACTAATTGTTGGCAATCTTCGCTATGTTTATTACGTTATCCTTACCACGCATATCGTGTTGGCGGCGGCGGTTTTACCTTTGATTTTATTGAGCTTTTTTAGAGGACTCAAAATGCAGGTAGAGTTGCATAAAAAGTTGGTTCGCTGGAGCTATCCAATTTGGTTGTATGTAACAAGTTCGGGCGTAGTTGTCTATTTAATGATATCTCCTTATTACAATTTTTAATTTTATATTTATGAAACGGTCGAAATTTCTTTTATCCTTTGTAATTGTAGTTGCTTTGGTGTTTGTGGCAAACTTTGGTTTTGCACAATGCGCAATGTGCCAAGCAACAATTGAATCAAATCTTGACGCCGGCGGAACAACAGGTTCTAGTTTGAACGGAGGAATTATGTATTTATTAGCAGCACCTTATTTGGTAGTTGCAGGCATTGGTTATTTATGGTACAAAAAGTATCGCAAAAAGAATGTAGCAATTGATATGAGGACAGAAAAAATTAATCTTAATTAAGTGTCTCTTTAGTCGTTAAACCTAGCTCCATGGCAAAAACTCCAAAAATACAGTCAGTGGCTAACGCTAAATGCCCACGTTGCCGAAGAGGAGATTTGTTTAAAACATCAATGTACGGTTGGGCTTCCCAAAAAATGTACGATAACTGCCCAAAATGCGGGTTAAAGTTTGAGTTGGAACCAGGCTATTTTTACGCTGCCATGTACGTTGGTTACGCAATTAATGTAGCGCTCGCTGTAACTGTAGGTATTTTAACCTATTTGATTACCAACGAAACCGAGTCGCCTTGGATTTACGTAGGTACAATTTTTTTCTTCAGCTTAATTTTAGCGCCACTCAATTTTAGGTATTCAAGGGTAATTCTACTCCACTTAATGTCGCCGAAAATCAAATATTTATCGCACTATGACCACGATTAGTACTAAAACTTTTGATTTTTTGAGCCAATTAGAAACCAACAATAACAGGGAGTGGTTTCAGGAAAACAAATCGGATTATTTAGTTGCCAAAGAAAACGTGGAAGCCTTCGCTGAGGAAGTAATTTCTGAGTTCCGGCAAATCAACCTCGAAGTGTCTCCAGACTTACTCGGTAAAAAAAGCGTGATGCGCATTTATAGGGATGTGAGGTTCAGCAAAGATAAATCTCCTTATAAATTGAACTTCGGAATAACGATACCAACAACCCCAAAAGGAATTCACGGGCCTGGCTTTTTTATTCAGTTACAGCCAAAAAGGAGTTTTGTAGCGGGTGGGATGTGGATGCCCGAAGCCGAGCATTTAAAATTAATTAGACAAGAGATTGATTATAATGGCGGAAAGCTGACGGCTATTTTGCACAAGCCCAGCTTTGAGAAACTTTTCGGTAGTGATTTAGGGCGTAACGATAAGTTAAAAACTACACCTAAGAATTACGACGCCAGTCATCCAAACATAGAATTGCTTAAACTTAAAAGCTTTACCGTTAGCAGTTCTTTTGCCGATGAAGATTTTCAAAAAGGAGGTATCGTAAATCAAATAGTTAACTGTTTAACAGAAATTATGCCTTTTAACGACTTCTTAAAAGATGCCATTGCCAATTCCGGTTAAACCTCTACATTTTTTTATATCTTGGGGCTCCAAAATTAATACAACTCTGAATGAAAAAGCAACATATTCTTATAGCGCTATGCGTATTGTTATCTGCAAGTTCTTGCGTGGTAATGTCCAAAAAGAAATATCAAGCGTTGGTTGCGCAAAAAGATTCGTTGAATGTAGGTTGGGACAATGCAATAGTGAAAAATAGGGCATTAGATGAGATTGTTGCAGGTTTAAGATCCGATACTGCAAAACTAAACGCAAGAATTACTGATTTAAACGAACAGTTATCTGGTTTAAATACTAATTATACAGCGTTAAGTTCTAAAAGCTCAACAGAAATAAATCAGCTTTCAGAAGATCTAAAAAAGCGTGAAGCAAGGTTGAAAGAGGTTGAAGAAGTTCTAAGAAAACGAGATGAAGCAACCAATGCGCTTAAAGAAAAACTACAGAAAGCTTTGTTAGGCTTTCAGCAGAATGGCTTAACGGTGGAAATAAAGAACGGAAAAGTATATGTTTCTTTGACAGATAAGTTGCTGTTCAATACCGGGTCAATTGTGATTGATGATAAAGGTAAACAAGCTTTACAAGAACTGGCAAAGGTTTTAAATACTCAACCCGAGATCAACATTGCGGTAGAAGGACATACCGATAACCAAAAAGTTGGAAATTTAGGGCAGATAAAAGACAACTGGGATTTGAGTGTTTTACGAGCGACTTCCGTAGTGCGTTACTTAACAGAGCTGCAAGCAATTACCCCAGAGCGTTTAACGGCAACAGGAAAAGGACAGTATCAACCGATTGAGCTGGGCAACAACGCAGACTCCAGAAGCAAAAACCGCCGAATTGAAATTGTGCTTTCTCCAAAATTGGATGAGCTTTACAATTTGATAAAGTAGCAACAGAAACAACAGTAATTGGTTTTAATGTTTTAATCGAAGAATACGGTCTTCTATTATCGTAGAGCCCAAATTATTGGTTCTAAAAATGATTTGAAGCACATTTTAACTATTTATATAGCTTCTAAATTGGTTCAATTGACAAATTGTTGACATATCATATCGCTTGCTAGGTTACTTTTGTGAACGTCTAAAAATATCATAATTGAAGTATCTAAAGGTTATAGCGTTTACACACAAACAAATTGATTTAAAAGCATTAGGCTGTTTGGTTTTGTGTAACGAAGCTATTGAGGAGAGGCTTCAATATGTAAAAGCCAAATTTGATATTCCTGAAATTTTTTATTTAGCTACCTGTAACAGGGTTGAGTTTGTGTTTACAGCAAACCAACAGTCAGATAAAAACTTCGTACGTTCATTTCTACAAGCACTACATGGCGATAAACCATTAACGCATCAGTTGGATTTGGTGGTTGAGCATGCCATGGTTTTTGAGCAAGAAGCTGCGTTGAACCATCTAATGCGAGTGTCAAGTTCTTTAGAGAGTTTGATAGTGGGCGAAAAAGAGATATTAGCTCAAGTACGCAAAAGCTACGAAGAATGCAGGTTAAAAGGATTTACAGGAGATTACTTGCGTTTAATTATGAGCCGAGTAGTAAAGACTGCAAAAGAAGTTTACACATTTACCAATATCTCTAAAAACCCAATATCTGTGGTTTCTTTGGCTTACCGCAGATTGCATGAGTTAAATGTTTGTTCTAATTCTCGAATCCTAATTATCGGAGCTGGCGAAACCAATCAAAATATCGCTAAATATCTAAAAAAGCATACTTACACAAATTTTTCAGTATTCAACAGAACTTTGAGCAAAGCGCAAACTTTAGCGAAAGAGTTGGGTGGGGAGGCGTTTGAATTAAGTGAATTGCAAAACTTTAAACGAGGTTTTGATGTGATTATCACTTGTACCTCTGCAAAGGAGCCGATTATCACTCCTGAACTTTATACTAGGCTTTTAAATGGCGACGATAGTCCAAAAGTAATTGTTGATTTAGCAGTCCCTAATGATGTTGACCCACAAGTTTTGATCGAGAACAATATCCAGTACATCGAGGTAGAGTCGTTAAAGGAGATTGCTGAAAAAAATAAACAAGAGCGTTTTCACGAGTTGATTAATGGCGAAGCCATTATTGAGCAGAATATTAAAGACTTTAGGCCGATTTTAAAGCAACGGAGAGTTGAGCTTGCTATGCGAGAAGTGCCTGTTAAAATAAAAGAGATTAAGGAAAGAGCTTTGACATCGGTATTTGCGGATGAGGTAAACGGTTTGGATGAAAATTCGAGGTTGGTTTTAGAAAAAGTGATGAGCTACATGGAGAAAAAATACATTAGCGTTCCAATGGTTATGGCTAAGGCTATTTTAGTTAATAACGATTAAGTCATAAACGCCAACAGATCAGTAAATTTCTGACAATCAGTTCTCAAAGCTGATTCTTAATTCTATTTTTGCAATATAATCATACGTTTTGGACAGAATAATTACTATAGGAACTCGAGGAAGTGACCTTGCATTATGGCAAGCAAACTATATAAAAAATCGCCTTGCGGAAATAAATATACAAGCAGAGTTAAAAATTATTAAAACTCAGGGCGATAGTATCCTGAATTTACGGTGAGATAAGTTAGAGGGTAAAGGCTTTTTTACGAAAGAGCTGGAAGAACATCTTCTAGAAAAAACGATTGATTTAGCCGTCCACTCTCACAAAGATTTACCTACCGTTAATCCTCCAGGATTAATTATCGCAGCGGTTTCTGAAAGAGAAGACCCGTCTGAAATTATCTTGATTTTAAAAGACTGCGTTGATTCTTCTAAAAAGCTTTCTGTAAAGCACAATGGAACCGTGGGGACTTCATCAAACCGCAGGCAGTCGCAATTGTTAGCCGTTCGCCCCGATCTAGAGTTCGAGAACTTAAGAGGAAATGTAAATACTAGAATCCAAAAATTAAGAGACGAAAAATACGATGCCATTATTATGGCGAAAGCTGGAATAAGTCGGTTAAAATTAGATTTATCTGAGTTTTATATAGAAGAAATTGAGCCTACCGCCGAGTTAGTTCCTGCGCCATCACAAGGTGTGTTAGCAGTGCAGATTAGGGAAGAGGATAAAGCGCTTTTTGAGTTATTGCAACAGATTAATGATAAGGATGTTGCCGAAACGATTGCCGTGGAGCGCAAAGTATTGAATCTTTTTGATGGTGGTTGTCACATGCCATTAGGGTGCTATTGCGAGAAAGATGAAGACGGATTGTTTCATGTTTGGACAACAAAGTCAATAGATCAGGACGAGTTTCCGGATAGACTTTACATTACCGCAAAAAGTACGGAAGGCTTAGCGGAAACCATATTGAAGAAATTTGACGTAGCAAACCGCCGTCTTCCTAAAAAGGTGTTTATCTCGAGGGAACTAAGCGAGCATAGCTATTTTGGAAAATCTCTGCAAAAACATGATATCGAAATCGACGCAAGGTCACTAATTAGAACGGTACCAACAATCCATAAGTTAGATTCCTATATTTTTAAGCAGGTTGATTGGATATTTTTCAGCAGCAAAAACGGAATTGAATACTTCTTTTCTTTAGAGCCGTTGTTACCAAAAGATATTAAGTTTGGTGTTGTGGGTCGCGGATCCGAGGATGCTTTACGAGGATTAGGAAAAACAGTTTCTTTTGTGGGCGAGAGTAGCGATACCGCAGAAGTTGCAGAAGAATTTGCAGCAATAGCAAACGGAACAACCGTATTGTTTCCTCTGGCGAAAGATTCATTGCGGAGTATTCAGAAAAGCTTGTCAGATGATACAAAAATTGTAGAGCTGGTTATTTACGAAACCATTTTAGAAGAAGAAGTTGAACCAACTTATGCGGATGTTTTGGTGTTTACGAGTCCGTCAAATGTTGATGCTTATTTCGCAGAGAACTTATTACATCCTGGTCAGCAAGTGGTTTCCATTGGTAAATCAACCGGACAAAAATTTGATGAAATGGGTGTGAAATATATTTTGCCAGCTTCGCCAGATGAAATTGGATTGGCGGAAGTGGTTTTTGGGATAGACGTTTAGTTAGATGTGAGATAGGAGACGTGAGATTTGAGAGAGTTGCGTTGTGGATAAGTGAAGTCCGAAGATAACCACCGAGGACACGGAGTTTTTTACAAAGGACCACAGAGGACGCAGAGAACACAGAGCAAGGCTAACACACTTCGTTATGCTGATCCGCCAGCTGGCGGAGAAACATCTCACAAATAGGTAGCAGGTTTATATTGTGAGGCTTTTGAAATTTAGAAAATCTTAAAATTAAAGTTGATTCTGCGTTAACGATAGGAGTGGTATCCTTTTTTATCAGCCTGAGCGGAGTCGAAGGCTAAGCAAAAAAGATATAACGAATAGCGTGTCAAAACGCCCAAATAATATAAAACAACAAAATGTTAAACAGACCGAGAAGAAACAGGAAATCGCAGGTGATTAGGGATATGGTGCAGGAAAACCACCTTCAGGCGTCAAATTTTATATTTCCGTTGTTCATCATCGATGGAAATCAGCAGAAAACAGAAGTGGCATCTATGCCCGGGATTTTCAGGTATTCTATTGATAACCTGCTGCATGAAGTGGAGAGTTGTATGGAGTTAGGTTTAAAGTCGTTTGACTTATTCCCTAACATCGAGGAATCATTAAAAGATAAAACTGCAAGCGAAAGCTTGAATGAAAAGGGTTTGTATTTAAGAGCAATCAATGAAGTGAAATCTCGTTTTCCGGAAGCTTGTGTAGTTACCGATGTGGCAATGGACCCTTACAGCAGTGATGGACATGACGGTTTAGTAGAGAACGGAGAGATCGTAAATGACAAAACCTTGAAAATCTTAGGCGATATGGCAGTCGCTCACGCGAGGGCGGGTGCAGATATTGTTGCGCCTTCGGATATGATGGACGGACGAGTGCAGTACATCCGTGAGGCTTTAGATGCGGAGGGCTTCACTAACGTTTCAATCATGTCTTACACGGCGAAATATGCCAGTGCTTTTTATGGTCCGTTCAGAGATGCTTTAGATTCGGCTCCAAAGTTTGGAGATAAAAAAAGCTATCAAATGAATCCGGCAAATCAGCGTGAAGCAC
>JBBSTQ010000139.1:0-8269 GCA_038235745.1 Sphingobacteriales bacterium | reverse complement strand
GGACGGAAAATCATTCCATCTGCTGCCAAACTTTCTTAAATTTTCTAAAGCTGCAGTTCATGTAATTCATCTATCATTCTGTATTGCTGTTTGTTATAATATTGTTGGGATAAGTTTTGCCATTCAAGGGAAGTTATCTCCACTTATTGCAGCTATATTGATGCCATTGAGTACAGTCACAATCATCTTGTTTACCAGCATCAGCACACATTTCCAAGCAAAAAAATACAAGTTAAAATCATGAGTATCATCTTCTTCTTAATCGCATGTAGTGTTGTACTGGCTCTTTGCTTTTTGGGAGCATTTTTTTGGTCGCACAACAGCGGGCAAAATGATGATTTATACACGCCGTCTGTAAGGATTTTATTTGATGATGAATTGGTGGAGGATACTGATCGGAAAGAGGACACGGTAAAAAAAGAGGGTTAATTTTTGCTTCGTTCTAACGAGGTTTCTCCGCGTCATTTCGAACGAGGTACGAGGAGAAATCCCTAAGTTCCTTCGGTGAACCAAGCGACCGCAGAGGAATTTGGAGATCTCTTCTGTCCTCGAGATGACGATGTGGGATGACGATGTGGGAATAATAACGAAATGGAAATTAGACCGTAAAACCACTACCATTCCTTAACATTATCAGAAAAATCATTCCAACTCGGATTCAGCTGATCAATCAACGCATCTTTTTTCTCTCTACGCCATTTATTGAGTTCTCGTTCTCTTGCTATCGCCTCTTCTATACTAAAAAATGTCTCATAATAAACGCAATACGTTAGGTTGTATTTTGCAGTAAAACTTTGCGGATAAAGATGGCTTCTATGCTCAAGCAATCACTTCGGAAGATCAGACGTTACGCCGATATATTTAGTTGTCTTGTTTTTATTGGTCATGATGTAAATGCAACCGCCTCTTTCCATATTGGAAGGTAAAGGTTGTTTGACACTTGGCTAAGGATGACTTCTTTTCTTTATCGTTATTTCGAACGAGGTGTGAGGAGAAATCCGTTTAGTCCTTCGGTAAACTTAATCCTTGCAAAAAAAACTTAGGGATCACTTCTCTTAAAAGGATGACTGTGTCGCTATCATCGAGATGACGACGTAGCAATAACTAAGTGGAATAATCTGCACAAACTACTTATCCACATTTTAACAACATTCCACTTCTAAAAAATATGACCTACGTCATATTTATCACTCTCGGGTATCATATTTTTAATACAGGTATTACAATACTTTTATACCAAACAAAAAAACTAATCATGAAAAAAATAAAACTATTAATAACTGTGTTCAGCGTTACTGCCGGCATTGCATTTTTAGGAGCTTGCGGAGGTAGCGACACCGGTTCTGACAGCAATTCTACTGAAACAAGTACACAAGCAGATGCAAATGACGACGCTAACGCAGAGGTCATCGATCCAGATGCTAAGAGCGATAGCAAGGGCGTTGGAAAATTTACTAGCGTAGAAATTGATGCCACCATCGACCCAACAATGGCGGCAAAAGGAAAAGCAATTTTCGAAACAAAATGTACGCCTTGCCATAAACTAACCGACGAAAAATTGGTAGGTCCGGGTTTGAAAAATATTACCAATCTGCGTACGCCAGAGTGGATTATGAACATGATCACCAACCCAGAAGAAATGACTAAGAAAGACCCAGTTGCAAAGGCGTTATTTGAAAAACATCTGATGCAAATGACTTCCCAAAACGTATCAGATGATGAAACTCGCCAGATTTACGAGTACTTCCGTCAAAACGATAAAAACTAGCTTTTAATTCAAACCAAAATTTAACACAATGGATTTAATATCTAAAAAATCATTAATTCTACTACTTGCCGCTCCCTTCTTACTGGCCGTGGGCTGTAAGCCAGGTAAAGTGAGTGAAACCACAGATGTGGACGCTGCAAAGAAAGTTTATGTAGCGCCAGGCAAACATGACGAGCTGTATATGTTCGCTTCAGGCGGATTTAGCGGTCAAATTTCTGCCTATGGCATTCCTTCTGGCAGATTACTTAAAGTTATTCCGGTATTTGCTCAGGATCCAGAAAATGGATGGGGCTACAATGAAGGCACCAAGCCTATGCTAAATACTTCTCATGGTTTTATCCCTTGGGATGATGCCCACCACACCGAATTAAGTAAAACAGATGGCGAGGATGATGGACGTTGGATTTTTATCAACGGAAACAATACGCCACGTATCGCTCGTATTGATTTGGCAACTTTTAAAACAACAGAAATAATTGAGTTACCAAACTCTGCAGGTAACCACGCCTCTCCTTTTTGTACAGAAAACACAGAATATTTGGTAGGTAATACACGGTTCTCTGTTCCTGAAGAAGGAAAAGACGATGTTGCGATTGATACCTATAAAGAAAATTTCCAAGGAAACGTTTCTTTTGTAAGTGTTGATAAAAACTCTGGCCGTATGAAACTTGCGTTCCAAATCAGGGTACCCGGATTTGATTATGACTTAGCGCATGCAGGTAAAGGTCCGTCTCACGATTGGATGTTCTTTACAAGTTACAACACCGAGCAAGCGCATACACTGTTAGAGGTAAATGCTAGTCAGAAAGATAAGGATTTTATCATGGCGCTTAACTGGAAAAAGGCAGAAGAGCTAATTGCGCAAGGAAAAGGTGTAAAAACTGCTGCAAGATACGCTCATAACGTTCTGGATGAAAAAAGCCATACCGCTACCAGTACAATGGAGAACTCTGTTTTAGTGTTAGATGTGAAAAACCATCCAGAACTAATTTATTATATCCCATGTCCAAAATCTCCACACGGAGTTGATGTAACACCAGACGGCGAGTTTTTTGTTGCCAGCGGTAAACTAGCAGCTACATTACCAGTTTTCTCTTTCAAGAAAATGTTGGATGCAATTAAAAACAAAAGTTACGAAGGTAAAGTAGCAGGCAACATTCCAGTTTTAAAATACGAGTCTGTTTTACAAGGCGAAGTGAAAAAACCAGGTTTAGGCCCTTTGCATACTGAGTTTGATGACAAAGGTTTTGCTTACACCACCATGTTTGTTTCTTCTGAAATTGTAAAATGGAGAATAAAAGATTTGGAAATTATCGACAGAATTCCAGTTTACTACTCTCCAGGTCATTTATCGGTGCCAGGTGGCGACTCTAAAAAACCTTACGGAAAATATGTGGTTGCGTTAAACAAAATCACTAAAGACCGTTACTTGCCAACAGGGCCAGAGTTAACGCAATCTGCTCAGCTGATTGATATTTCAGGTAACAAAATGAAGCTTCTGTTAGACTTCCCAACCATTGGCGAGCCTCATTACGCACAAATGATTCCTGCTGAAAAGGTAATTAAGAATCAGATTAGGTTTTATAAGATTGAGGAAAACACACATAAATACGTTACCAAATCAGAAAACGATGCTCGTGTAGTTCGCAAAGGAAACAGAGTTGATGTTTACATGACCGCAATTCGCTCTCACTTGGCACCTGATAATATTGAAGGCGTACAAGTTGGCGACGAGGTTTATTTCCACCTAACAAATCTTGAGCAGGATTGGGATGTTCCTCACGGATTCGCTGTTAAAGGCGCAAACACTGCTGAGCTATTGGTAATGCCAGGAGAAACCAACACGCTTAAATGGACTCCAGATCGTCCAGGAATGTTCCCTTACTACTGTACAGATTTCTGTTCTGCATTGCACCAAGAAATGCAAGGATATTTAAGGGTATCTCCAAAAGGATCTAGTACTCCGTTAAAATACGGTATAGGTTCTAAAATGATTACCTCAAAATAAGTTTGAAAAGCATCCATCCGCTAAAAACGGTAGATGGATGTTTTTTTTCCAAACCAAAACAATCATGAAAAAGCAATCCAGAATACTCATTTGTTTAAGTGCTATTTTAATGCTAAGTGCTTACTTTTTACCACTTTGGAAAATATTGTTGGAAGCGCCACAATATCCAGAAGGGTTAGAAATGAAGATTTGGCTAACAGGACTTACGGGCAACGTTGATCAAATTAACGGCTTAAACCACTATATAGGAATGCACCATATTGTGGTGGATAATTTTTGGGAGTTTAAAGTTTTACCCTATTTATTTGGCGCTCTGGTTGCCTTTGGTTTTTTTGTAGCTTGGAATGGTAAATTGAAATTCTTAAGGATTTGGATGGGTCTACTTGTTATTTTTGCCATTTTTGGCTTTACAGATTTTTACCTGTGGGAGTATGATTATGGCCACAACCTTGACCCCATGGCTGCCATTAAGGTAGAAGGCATGACTTACCAACCACCGCTTATCGGTTACAAGCAGTTACTTAATTTTTTAGCGGGTTCTTTGCCAGATGTGGGCGGTTATATAGTTGGCCTAGGTGGCGCAATTGCTGTTGCTGTTTTGTTTATTGAACAACGCAGAAAAGATGCTTTAAAAAGCTTTAAATAAACTATTGAATTATGAAAAATGTATTTTTTTTAGGCTTCACGATGTTTTTCTTCGTTACCGGATGTAGCACCGAGCCACAAGCTATCAACTACGGAAAAGACGTATGCGAACACTGTAAAATGATGATTGCAGATACAAAATATGGTGCAGAAATGATTACTAAAAAAGGCAAGGTTTATAAATTTGATTCTGCCGAATGTTTGATGGATTTAATAAGCGAAGACGCGATAAAAGAGCAAGCAAAAGATGCGCAACTTTTGGTCATTAATTTTGCCAAACCAGAAACTTTTATTGATGCTAAAACAGCTTTTTATTTAAATGATAAAGGCTACCAATCCCCAATGGGAGGCAACATTGCTCCTTTTGATAATCAAATGCTTGCCGAGAATAATAAAGTAAGTCCAGGTGCTAAAGTGTTGACTTTTGATGAGGCAGTCAACTTTAGAAAATAATTTGTGATGCTCGCTAAATACCCAATTTTTATACTGTTACTTTTGGTTGGATTTTCCCCTTCTAGCTTGATGGCTAAAACAATTATTGTAGCTCCTGATACAAAAGTTGCTACGCTAAAAGCCGCCATCGCGATTGCAAGAGACGGCGATACCATCATCGTTAAAAAAGGAACTTACCCCAGCCATAACACCATTGTTAACAAACAGGTTGCCATTTTAGGCGAAGGAATGCCAATTTTAGATGCACAATTTAAAGAAGAGGTATTAACGATAACTGCCGACCATGTTACTTTAAACGGCTTCGTTATCCAAAACTCAAAAGTTGGCGATTTAAGAGATTTTGCTGGTCTAAGAGTGTTTCAAGCTAGGTATGTAACCATTAGTAACAATCAATTTAAAAATAATTTCTTTGGAATTTACCTGTCAGATGTTCATCACGCCACGGTAGTTAATAATAAACTTACGGGCACATTTAGCTACCGCAAATCCGGCAACGGCATACAAGCGTGGAAATCTGACAGCATAACGGTAACGAAAAATCATGTGACTGGTCACAGAGATGGCGTTTATTTTGAGTTTGTACAGCACTCAAACGTTTACCAAAACATTAGTGAGAAAAACATGCGTTATGGTCTTCATTTTATGTTTTCAAACGACAACTCATTTTTACGAAACACTTTTAAAGCTAACCAAGCTGGCATTGCTGTCATGTACTCTAAACGGATTAAAATGTTGCACAATAAATTCAGTGAAAACTGGGGAAGTTCTATTTACGGCTTGTTGCTGAAAGAAATCTTGGATAGCGAAATTGCGCATAACACTTTTTACAAAAACACTTCAGCCATCTTTATGGAGAGTTGCAATCGTAATAAAATCACAAAAAATAGCTTTTTAAACAACGGTTGGGCAATTCGTATCTTATCAAATTGCCAGGATAACACCATTAACATCAATAATTTTAAGGGCAATTCTTTTGATGTAACTACCAACGGCGAACTTTTAGAAAACAAGTTCAGCAACAACTATTGGGACAAATACGAAGGTTACGATTTAAACAAAGACGGCAAAGGCGATGTGCCCTACCGCCCGATCAGTTTATATGCACAAATTATTGAGCGTGTTCCGCAAGCCGTAATTTTAATGCGAAGCTTTATTGTAAACTTGTTGGACAAGGTAGAACGTTCTATCCCTTCCATCACTCCCTTATCTGTAAAAGACGACAGTCCACAAATGAAACCATGGAAAATATTATCCAAATAAAACAACTTAAAAAGTCATTCGGCAAACTGCAGGTGCTAAAACAGGTTGACTGCAATTTTAGCAAAGGCGCTATTGTCGGTATTTTGGGACCAAATGCATCTGGAAAAACCACCTTGATTAAATCTATTTTAGGGATGGTAATTCCAGATAGTGGCGAAATATTATTTGAAGGAAAACCCATCGCCAACAACTTTTTGTACAAACAGAACATCGGCTACATGCCACAAATTGGTCGCTACCCCGATAATATGAAGATTGGCGATTTATTTACGATGATGAAGGACATCAGAAATGTTCACGAAAATTTGGACACCGATTTAATTGAAGCTTACGATTTAGACAAAATGACAGACAAAGCAATGCATACCTTGTCTGGAGGAACGCGTCAGAAAGTTAGTGCTGCGTTGGCGTGTTTGTTTGATCCACCGGTTTTAATTTTAGATGAACCTACAGCAGGTTTGGATCCGTTATCTTCCGAGATTTTGAAAGATAAAATCCTTAAAGAAAAAGCAAAAGGCAAGCTGATTTTAATTACCTCGCATATTTTAACAGAGGTTGATGAACTGGCAGACCAAGTGATTTATCTTTTTGAAGGAAATATTAAATTTTATAAAACTTTAAGCGCTTTAAAAGCCGAAACAGGCGAACAAAGATTAGGAAAGGCACTTACCAAAATATTATCTACCCATGTTTAAGATAGCCAAATACATCGCATTGGATATTGTAAAAAGCAAAGTCATTATTGCCTATACCTTATTGCTGGCTGCAATTTGCGTCAGTATTTTCATGGCTGATGAAGACGTAACAAAAGGTTTGGTTAGCATTACCACCGTAATGCTGATTATTGTGCCGTTGGTAAGCGTAGTTTATGCAACCACATATTATTTTAATGCCTCAGAATTTACTGAGCTATTGGTTTCTCAACCAATCAGCAGGAAAAATATTTTGATGGGTAAGTATCTGGGTATTAGTGCGTCGATATTGGGCGCTTTTATTTTAGGAGTCGGCGTTCCCGTTCTATTGTTTGCGTTTTCTACAACCGGTTTAACCCTGATTTTAACCGGCAGTTTATTAACGCTATGCTTTGTTTCGCTGGCATTTTTGTCTTCCGTTTTAATGCGAGATAAGGCAAAAGGAATTGGTTTAGCACTGATGATGTGGTTTTACTGCTCCATTATTTTTGATGGATTAGTGCTGGTTTTCTTGTTTGCTTTCAGCGATTATCCTTTAGAAAAAGTATTGATTGCGATTACTGCTTTTAACCCGATAGATTTAGCAAGGATATTGATACTTTTGCAGCTGGATATTGCAGCATTGATGGGTTACACTGGCGCATTGTACCAACAGTTTTTTGGTAGCGGATTAGGTGTGGCGTTTACCCTATTTATGCTGATGGTCTGGTTTTTATTACCATTATGGATTTCATTACGGGTATTCAAAAAGAAAGATCTATAAGTTTTTTGATGAAAAGAGTTGTTATAGCTGTTCTTATTTTCAGTTTCTTTTTCCAGATTGCGGCGCAATTTGGAACACTACTCTATTTTACCGCAAACCAAAATTACATCGCAAAAAACTTGTGCGAAAACATTAGCAAACCCAAAATGCAATGCGAAGGGCAATGCGTGTTAAGCAAAATGCTAAAGAAAACAGCGCAAGACCAAGAAAACAAAAAAACGTTTAACAGCAGAGTGTTGGATGCGCTTATTGGCGATGAAAACACTTTCGAGTTTTTAAACTTGGTTGTTCAGTTAAAGAAAGAACAGGTTGCCTATCAACCTTCGTTTTTTAATAATATTTCAAATTCTATTTTTCATCCACCGCCGATCGTTTAAATGGGTGGTAAGCTGAGTGGTAATTTAACCACAGTTTCACAGAGATTTCTATAGAGAACTTGCTTTTTTTTAAACAAAGAGAACATAGGCACACAGAGTTGGGTGGTTTGAGTCTTGGTTTAAAATTCTTTTGTCTTAATTTTTGTTTTCCCCCAATCATTCCACCCAGCAAAAGCACTGTCCTTACTTGAGCTACATTCGCCCTTGGAATTTGCGGAACCGATGAAGAAAGTAAAAGCACTTCCTTTCGTAGCAAATTCCGCAGACGACAGTCCCGATAGCTATCGGGATTGGGTACTTTTT
>JBBSTQ010000138.1:0-8269 GCA_038235745.1 Sphingobacteriales bacterium | reverse complement strand
TAGATAGCTGCAGATTCTTCTTCGGTTATGGAAATTACACTGCTCATTTTTTCTACAGTTGCCTTGGCAGAAGTTTCAAAACGTGACTGCGCACTAGCGCTAAATGCTACAAACAGCATTGCTATGATCATTAATTTCTTCATAATTATTTAATATTTACTTTGTAAGATTCGTTGATTTCTGCTGATTGCAAATGTAAAATATACTGTCCGGGCGCAACATTGTTGCTAATATCTACTTTGAAAGTGTTAACACCCGAATTCAATTTCACTGATTTAGTTAACAACGTTTGACCGCTAGTGTTTACAAGTGCCAAAACAGCTGTTGTTAATGCATTTTTGTTAAAAACCTGTACGTTAACAGTGCCAGACGCAGGGTTTGGATATACCAACAGATTGCTAGTTTTGTTCAAGGAAAAATTCAATGCTTTAATAGCTAACTCCTTGGTAGTTCCATCGTTATCAATCTGTACAAGCTTATAATAGTTAACGCCATTTGCTGGAGTTGCATCATAAGCTAAATATTTGGATTTTTTGCTGGTATTACCATTACCCTTTACAGAAGCAATAGTAATGTAGGTTTGGTTATCAGTTGATCGAGAAATTTCAAATCTATTATTGTTAGATTCTGATGCTGTTTCCCAAGAAAGTTTTGCTTGGTTATTAACTAATAGTGCAGTGTAATTTGTTAAAGAAACGGGTAGGGTAGTAGGCGTTGCTAACGGGAAAGTTAAAATAACCCTGCCGTCAGCACCTACTGCGCCGTATTTACTCCCGCCAGTTGAACCTGTAAAACCTCCGGCTCCGCCACCGCCTGGTGCTACACCAGGATTGGGAGTACTTGAACCGTCAGCTACAAAACTTACACTTGCACCGCCTGCACCGCCAACTGGCCCAGGAGCGGTAGCGCCCACTGCGCTTGCGCCAGATGCGCCCGAAACTCCAATACCTCCATCATTTCCAGGCAAAATAACATCTTCCTGAAAGCTTGCTACAGAGTTTACACTTGGATTGATAAAAAGTGTGAAGGTAGGTTGAGTAGTTGCGCCAACTGCATTTAATGTTGGGGCAACGGTGCCGTAACCGGAACCTTGGTTTACAATTGATAAGGAGTTTCCGCCTGTTCCACCTTGCACCGCCAAGCCTGTACCCGTAGTATTGCTATTATCAACAGTTATTGCCGTTGATCCACCGCCTAAGGGAGCTATAGTTCCAGGGAATGTAATCCCATAAACTCCTCCAAGAACCCCACCAACACCTCTGCCACCATTTTGTGGGTTTCCAACAGAACCACCTGTGCCGCCAGAAGCGGTTACAGGCGTTATGGCGTTGCCAGAAAATCCAGATTTACCACCAGGTAATCCGTAACCTCTTTGATTGGTAATCGCATCGTCTAGTTGCCCACCAGTACCTACGGTAACATTGTAAGTTAGTCCCGGTGTTACAGCAATTATTTTTTTAACATAAGACCCGCTTCCGCCACCCCCGCCGACTCTTCCAGTTGTACCAATACCAGCTCCACCTGCACCGCCGGCACCATAACATTCTACTTGTACAAATGTGGTTCCTACTGGGCAAGTCCACGTTCCGGACGTGTTAAATATTTGGGGCGACTGTGCAAAAACAGCAATTGAAGCAAAAAGTACGGCTACGAACGTAACCGCACTGTAAAGACGTTTTAGCTTGAAAAAGCTTTTAAAATTGGACTTTTTGACTTGTAAATTTGTCATCATTTTAATTTATTAACTGGTTAATATTTGGTTACTTATTTAAATTCAAATTGTACTCAAGAGTTTTTGGGGACTCGAGAAAGTCAAATGAATAAAACGAATTTACCTTGGAGGGAGAAAAAAATCATCCATATAAGTGGTAAAATCGTCCCGCAAGCTTGTGTTGCGTTTAACTATATAAATTAAACTCCTGACTTATCCAATTTAGGTCAGCGAGTTAGAACTCATTAATGTTTCTAGGATTTCTTGTGTTGGGCTGGTTATAATTTTATCTATATGCAAGTTCATTCGTCATTTCAGTATCTGTAATCTTTTGCAATGTTGGTGGAGGTTTCCCTTTGAAACTGATCAGAAGTCAAGGTTTGACAAATACACCAGCGATATGCCAGAGGCATAACCATTTGGTAAACCAAAAAGCATAATCTTAAGACAACGCCGTCGGCATTGCCTTTTTGCATCGCGTTGAACGGTCGCCCCGCTGGGGCCTGGCGAAAAATGTTGATTTTCAGTTACCAAAAGTACGCTCCAGCCGGAGCTTTATTCTTGTTTTACTTTTCCGTAAAACAAATAGCCCCCGCCTTATTCACTAAGTTTGTAAAGTTTCTGCTTATTAGGTCAGCAAATCAAAAAAAAGTATATTATAATTAACACATTATCAATTACTTATATTAAAGAAACTATGCTACCGGACAACTCAGCAAAAGCAGATCAACCTTTCGATCCGATTTGATACCAACGATAAAACCCTCTGAAATTAATTTCAGAGGGTTTTATTATGAGTTTAGTTATTTTGGTTTCGTATGCTGAGTTAAAGCAAAAGCAATAATTTTGAATAACAAAAGCGCTTACTTCTTATCGCCGTTTGACATCTGTTTTAATAGTGCAAAAAACGCTTTTTTGCGATCAGAATTTATTCCCCAATCAACAGGCATACTTTGGTAGCCTTCCTCAAAAGCGGTCTCATTTTTCATTCTGTAATCAAAATAACCCCAAGAAATGTAGGCACTAGTTGCTGCAACAAAATTATTTAAAGGTTTTTCAAAATCGAAGTGGTCATCTTCATTGATCACTATAGGTTTCGGCGAGTAGCTTTCTTTATTCCTGATCTCGTTAGCTATGTTATTTATCTTAGCGTATTGCCTAACTCCATTTCCGTGGATCAAAATAAAATCAGAGGCTTTAATAACTTCGTCAGTTGGAACTCGCCCGCCATTAAAACTGGTGCTTACCAAAAGTTGGTAACCGTCTTTTTTGTGGGCTTTCACTCTTTTGATCAGCTCGCTAATTCGCGGTGCTTTAATAATGTTGTGGTCGTATTGATTGTTGTCGCATTCGTTAGCCACTTCAACCACTACGTTTTTGTAGTTTTTATTGAGTAACCAATCACTTACATTGTCGACAGCTTTTATAACCCCGGCTTCGTCTTTAATTTTTTCATCCTGACCAAAATAAAAAACGCCCAAAATAACAACCATCCCTAAACGATCTGCTTTTTCAACAATTTTGGATAAGCGGTTCATATAATCGCTCCTGAGTCCGCCATCCTCATCTATTGCAGAATTTATCCAAGGTTGAGAAGACGAATAACCGTACGGACTACCGCCTTGAAGGTTCATTGTGAAAGCAAGTAAGCCGTTCGTGGCCCAACTGTCCATTGCAGCTAAAAACTCGTTGGTGTTTCTGTTGGCATCCCAAACTCCCGTGTCACTATATTTCCAGTTTTTTCTTGTTTCTGGATTTAGATCATCAAAAATTCCTTGAACCATTCTGGAATTTGGCAACAAGCCCTCAATATTGTAGGTGTTCCAAGTTTTTCCTTTTAAGGTAGGCTCATTATTGATGTGCCATTTTCCGCCTTTTATTTGAACATGGGTTTGTGCTTCAAACTTTTTTTCTTGTGCAGTGCCAGATTGAACGATAGCAACGGAGAAGAATATAGCAAACGAAATTGTTTTAAAGATTGAATTCATGATAGGCCGCAGTTATGGTTAATAATTGAACTTATTTACTAGGAAGGAACTTTAAATTTTTTTAAGTCAAGCTAAGTTAATAATATTTTGTTACTCCATAAAAAACACTTCTTCCATTGGTACAGAAACAGGCGAATTATCAGCGTTTACCTTCATCACATCTGCCATATATTTCCACCATTCTTGAACAATTGGATGAGTGGCTAAATCTTGAGAACCGGCATTGCCTTCAACTTTTTGAAATGCAAAAAGCGTGTTGGTGTCTTCATCAAAGAAAATAGAATATTCACTTACGCCAGCCTCTTTCAATAGTTTGTGCAGTTCGGGCCAAAGATCGTTATGGCGTGTTTTGTAGATTTCTTTTTGACCTGGATTAAGGTGCATTTTAAATGCTAGTCTTTTGTGCGTGATCATTTTAATTAGTTTTTATTTAACGATTAATTTTTCTGAGTGTCTGTATTGGTCTGCAACAATACTGATGATATAAATACCTGTCGTGATTTTTTGATCTAATGTAAGCACATAATTTACAGGCGTTTTTTGCGACGGGATAACTACCTGCTTTAATTCTTTGCCGTTCAAATCAAACAACTTAACAGTAATGGAACTTTCAAATGTTTTATTAAAATCAATGTAAATGCTTCTATCTGCTGGTTTTGGATAAATATTAACGTAGTTTTCAGCTTTTAGGTCAAATCTTAAGCTTTTAACACCTAAAGAAACCAGTTTGCCATCCAAATCAACTTGAACCAATTTATAATAGTTGTCGCCAGAAATCGGATACGCATCAACGAATTGATATTTTGAAGCTTTGTTTTTCGCAGCAATTCTGCTTAACTCTTTAAAAGTTATTCCATCAATAGATCTATAAACAATAAAATAAGAGTTGTTAGTTTCTGAAGCTGTTTCCCAATTTACCACGTTACCATCCTCAGTTTTGTCAACCTGGAATTTTATCAAGGTTACCGGCAACACGGCGACTTGCCGTTCAACGATAAATTTATCTGGGTTATGAGATTTTGAAGCTCTTGAGCCATATCTCATAGTATGTGTGCCAGCAGAGAGATAAACCAAATCTGCCACATCATGCTGTGCAAACGTGTTGCTGTTTCCAGTACTTGCAACGTTTATCGTTTTCTCAAAAAAAGTATCGTCTATATTGATTTGTCCACCAATTACCGTTCCTGCTCCAGAACGTGAAGCAATTACAGAAAGTTTATAGTTCCCAGCGTTGGTTACATCGAAAGTGTATTTCATCCAATCGCCGTTGTTGTTGCCTAAATTTCCCGCAAAATCTATCAAGGCAATTCCGTTTGAGGCGTTGGTAAAATCACTGATATCAACCGCATCTGTACGGTAGGTGGTATTACTTCCTTGGTTAATGCCGTCGTTATCATTATAGCCAACTCCTTGTGCGCCGGTGTTGTAATCTTCCGCCTCAATTTCAATCTTCTCTGGTATAAAGGCAACTTCGTTGTTGGTATATTCCAATAGTGCCTTATTTCCGGATCCCGCGGGTAAAGTATTCCCATTATAACTCATTTCTGTTCCTTCGCCAATGTACATGCTTACTCGGCTATCGCTGTTTTTTTGACCCAGTCTTAGAATTCCGAATCTGCCAGAAAAACTAAAATTAAGTGCGCTATTTGTGTAGGTGGAAGAAGCTTGAGGCTGTGAAATAATGTAATCTGTTATCGTTTCTCCGTTAACCAAAGACGTAACTTTTGCTCCAACAATCACATTATTATCCACTATGTTTTCTACGTTGGTAACGCTAGAAGTAAGATTGGCGGATGGTTCAAAAACAGATACAAAAGGTTTGTTCCAAGCTTCCCCGTTTTGCCTTACTACAATTGCATTCGTTTTTTTGTTGCTGTAGCTTGCGTCTGTTTCTAAAGTTGGCGGAGCCAGTGTTTTGGTATATTCCCTACTCTCGCCGGCTGGTAAAAGCATATACATATATGCTTTGGGCGAAACCGTGTTTAGGTTAAAAGTTACTTTTGCTCCTGCGGTAGTTGATGCACTGGTTTGTGGGTCTTCAAAATATTGCCAGCCCGGGAAGTTTATAGTTGATCCGTTATAACTCACCGGATTAGTTGGGTATCTGCTAGGCGTTGATGTGAGCGCCATGCTAGAACCATCCAGATTGGTTACCGAATAATCATCCCCTAAATTATGATAAATATAGTCGTGAAAATTATTAGTACCATTACTTTTGGATCTAAAAATATCTAAATAATAAGCCGTTGTTGGCCCTGTACGTACCAAGCTTAAAGTCCGTTGTTGATCAACGTTATTTACATTATCATCTAAAAATTGTGTGGCAAAAGAAAAGTTGTTTGAAATTGGTGTTTGCACCGAAGCTGGTTCGGCTGCAATATTTACAGCAGTGTTTTGGAACAATAATCCATCTGCTTTCCAGCTTCCTGCTCCTCTGCCAACAGACGCACCATTGACCACAACCGTATTGTGTCCGGCATAGATTCTATAATAATTGGTATATAATGCAGCAGATCTATCGTTTGGATTGGTGTCTCCACCACCGGCACCCATTACATAACCTTTGCCATACAACTCCATTCCAATCCCGCTTAGGTGCGAATGTACATAGTGAGCCCCGCCGATAAAACCAACTAAACCGTCAGCCTTGGCATTTGTCCCGTTATAATTTCTTTGTAACATAATACCCGCATGGGTAATTTTTGCGGAGGTGTTGAACAAATCTGACGTTGAAACAACCGAGTTATCAATGTTTAAGCCCCAAAGTAGATCCAAAGGATTATCCCATTCTAAAGTTTGGGTTATGATGCTTGGCGTGTAACCTCCGTTATCATCGTAAGATTTTTTTAAGATTTTGGAGGTCTTTTCTAAGTAAGTTGGATAATTTTTCCGGTTGGAGATTTTCAATACTCGTCTGTACAAATTGTCGGTATCGTCATCATTTCTTCTCGAATCGCCATACAAAGCTATCGTACCATTGGGGTATTTAAGATTTTCAAAAACAAAAGCACCGTCAATTATCCTCAGGTTGTCCGAAATGACATTTAACGACGGCTTGTACCGATCTATCACATCTAGCATCTGTAAAACAATTTCTTGTGGGCCTTTGCTGTAAGTAACAGATTCTGGCCAAATTCCTTCTTCCGCACTAAAGTTATTAAGGGTAAAGTTTAAAAAAGAATCATGCTTAGATGTTCCATTCAAAAATTTGTTGAAATAAATAGCTCTCTCGGCATCGTTATCAATACACAACACATTAAACAACGCACCATTGCCTTCTAAAACGGAGTGATTAGAGCCTAAACTGCCATTATTAAACACTGCATCGGCTAGTTTTTTGACGGTGGTTTGTGCGGCGTTGTTATCAAAAGCGATTCTTGTGCCAGTACTTCTATTGTAAATAGTGGTGTTCGTGTTGTTTAGAAAAGAATGAATGAAATCATAGATTATCCCTATCCGCGGGTAAACTTCCCGACTTTCTATAAAGAAATCATTATAGAAATTAACGGTAGTTGCTACTGAAACTTTCTTGGTGTAATCCTGAAAAACATCTGCAGAAAATTGTGCATAATCCTCATTGCCGGTAAGGTAGTAAAGAATTGCAGATTCCACAGCTGTATTTAGTACGTTCCGATGTGCATTTCTATCTCCCGGCATGTTTGGTATGGTATTTAAATATGCTTGGGGAGATGTTTTGTGCGTATTTACTGTTGCATTGTTCCTTGATAGTAATTGATTGTTCAAATTGCTAGCCCAAGTATAATTGGCAATGTTATTTAAAATGCCAGCCTTTTCAGCATTGTTTACCCAAATGCTTGGATGGGTTTGACTTTGGCCAAATAGATTTTGACCTGAAGCTATTGCAACCGTTAAAACTGTAAAAAAAATAAATTTTAAATATAGCTTTGCCTTCATCTACTATCGGTTTTGGAAAAAAAATGGTAAACTTTGGTCTTTTGGCGCAAAGGATAATTTCTTAATTAGTAGCGATTTGACATTCATAGATGCTTATTGGGGTAGCACTTTGTATCTGACGCATTAAGATATATTCAACTCTATCTCTACGACCGTAAAACCCCTTAATTTAATAAGCGAAAATATTCTTTACAGCCGAGAGGCGAATCCAAAATAATGGTAAATGAGTCCAAAAATTTATTCAATAAATTACCAGAGCCCAAATTTTGAAGCTATCGTTTTAGGACTGCTTTCCCGTGTGAATAGCATCCTGAGTTCAAATTAACTCAACTAAAAATTTAAAGTATAAGGATGTTAAGAGAGTTGCTTCGAGACTAGATTTAAAAAACGTTAACCGTAAAAAAAAACAGATGTTGGAACTCGTGTAAATCAGCCATGTCTGTGCTGTTATGAGAAACGCTCTTTTAAAAATACCGTTGCTTAGTTGTCGTTGCTTTTAATTTCCACTTTATTAATCCCTGGGGTTAATCTTATACTACCAGATAACACGCTTACTTTTTCTCCATTAAGCAGTATCTCCCCATTTTCAACGTTTTTTAATGTTACATCTGCCAGCATATTCGCTGGAATTTCAAACGTATAAACCTGCTTATTT
>JBBSTQ010000137.1:0-8289 GCA_038235745.1 Sphingobacteriales bacterium | reverse complement strand
TTCATGTTTTGTACTGCTTGTCCTGATGCTCCTTTTAATAAATTATCTGTTATGGATAAAATCAATAATTTACTGCCGTGTTTCTCTAAATGGATTAAGCATTTATTGGTGTTAACCACTTGCTTCAAATCAATGTTCGCTTTACTCACATGAGTAAACGGAGCATCTGCGTAAAAATCCGAATACAGCTTTTCTGCTTCTTCCAAACTCAAATCACAATCTGTATAAATAGAAGCTATAATTCCGCGAGGAAACGCTCCTCGGTATGGAATAAAATTGATGCTATTCTCAAAATTTGGTTGCAACTGTAACAAGCTTTCGCCGATTTCATTCAAATGCTGATGCTCAAAAGCTTTATAAACCGATAGGTTATTATTTCTCCAACTAAAATGAGTGGTTGCTCCAGGTTTTTGTCCGGCTCCGGTAGAACCTGTTGTTGCAGAAATATGAACTTCGGACTTTAACAACCCTACGTTAGCTAAAGGCAATAAACCCAACTGTAAACAAGTTGCAAAACAACCTGGATTTGCGATATTAGTTGCGGATTTTATTTTTTCTTTATTTAATTCTGGAAGTCCGTAAGTAAAGCTTCGATCATCGATTGATGAATTCTGGTTTAACCTAAAATCCTGAGATAAGTCGATGATTTTAATTCGGTTATCAAACTTATTTACTTCTAAAAATTTCCTCGCATCGCCATGTCCAACACAAAGAAATAGCACATCAATATCCTGCGAAAGCTCATTGGTAAATTTCAAATCCGTATCGCCAAACAGATCGGTATGAACATCAGAAATTAAATTCCCAGCATTGCTGTTGCTATGCACAAAAGCGATATCTACGTTTGGGTGGTTTACTAAAATTCTTAATAACTCGCCACCTGTATAACCTGCTCCGCCTACTATTCCTGCTTCAATCTTAATCATTTTTTTTAAGGTTTGAGGTTTAGGGTCTGAGATTTAGGGTTTAAAACTGTGAGTCTCAAACCTTAATCCTTTTACCTTATGCCTCGCTGTTCACTTTATGCCAAATAGCTACCTGATTACCGAAAATCTTAGAAAAACCTTTCACATCTTCTCCAGTGTAACCTTCGTTCATTTCGCCGTAGCTGCCAAATTTGTTGTTCATCAAATCGTTTGAAGATTCAATCCCGATAACTACAAAACGGTAAGGGAACAATTGTAAAAATACTTTGCCGTTTGCTGTTTTTTGAGTGTTGGTTAAAAACGCCTCAATATCACGCATAATTGGGTCGTGGAACTGTCCTTCATGCATCCAATTTCCGTAAAACATAGATAATTGATCTTTCCAACTCAGCTGCCATTTGGTCAATGTGTGTTTTTCTAAAGCGTGGTGCGCTTTAATAATTACCATTGGCGCTGCTGCTTCAAAACCTACACGACCTTTAATTCCGATAATGGTGTCTCCAACATGAATATCTCTACCAATGCCAAAGGGCGCAGCGATCTTTTGCAAAGCTTGAATAGCTTCAACAGCATGGCCATATTTTTGTCCGTTTACGGAAACCAATTCGCCTTTAACGAATTCCAATTCTAAGTCTTCTGGGTCGGTTTTAGTAACTTGAGTTGGCCAAGCTTCTTCTGGCAACATTCCTTTTGACGATAAAGTTTCTTTTCCACCAACTGATGTTCCCCAAATTCCGGCGTTGATAGAATATTGCGCTTTTTCAGCGTTTACTTCAACACCATGCTTATGCAAATATTCAATTTCCGCATCACGACTTAATTTTAAATCTCTAATTGGTGTAATGATTCCAACTTTGGGGATAATGATATTGAAAATCATATCAAAACGAACTTGGTCATTTCCTGCTCCTGTACTTCCGTGAGCGACAAAATCTGCATCAATTTCTTTTGCGTAATTTGCAATGGCTGTAGCCTGAGTGACCCTTTCGGCACTTACAGATAATGGGTAAGTATTGTTTTTCAATACGTTGCCAAAAACCAAATACTTTAAATAATCATCGTAATATCCTTTAACCGCATCAACTGCGTGATGACTTGTCACGCCTAAACTGTAAGCTCGTTCTTCAATCTGCTTTAATTCTTCAACAGAAAAACCACCTGTATTTACTACTACAGAATGCACTTCTAAATCTAAATCCTTGGATAAATAGATACAACAAAATGAGGTATCTAAACCTCCGCTAAATGCTAAAACAACTTTTTTCTTCATTTTTTATTGAGATATGAGTAGTGAGAAATGAGATATGAGATTGATTGAGTTTACGGCAAAGTATTCTCTCAAATCTAATATCTATCATCTCAAATCTCTGTTTAATTTGCCAAACTAAAGGCTATAATTTTAGTGAAGCTTTTTAATTTGGCTTCAATTCTTTTGAACAATGTCGCTTTTTTTGAAAGTTGCTTAAAGCGCTCTTCCTCTTCTACTTTCTTTTCGGCAGGATCGTAAAGCATGGCAGTACACATACAATTTTGGCGACCTTTGCTCATCAAAATATCATAATTGACACAGCTTTTACACCCAGCCCAAAAGTTTTCGTCTTGGGTAAGTTCCGAGTAAGTAACCGGTTCGTAACCCAAATCTGAATTGATCTTCATCACTGCCAAACCTGTGGTTAATCCAAAGATTTTTGCTTCTGGATATTTCTTTCTGGAAAGATCGAAAACTTTAGTTTTGATGGATTTTGCCAAACCTGCCTTGCGGTAGATTGGATTCACAATCAAGCCTGAATTCGCTACAAAATCGCCATGTCCCCAGGTCTCAATATAACAAAACCCCGCCCATGTACCATCTTTGTGCAAAGCGATAACTGCCTTGCCTTCCAACATTTTGTTTGCAATATATTCTGGCGAACGTTTCGCGATTCCAGTTCCTCTAGCTTTTGCAGACTCTGCCATCTCATCACAAATTGTTTCAGCGAAACCAACATGTTGAAGACTGGCAACTATTATATTAAAATCGGTGTTATGCATTATTTAGGTGGCAATTCAAAACCACATTTTACTAAAAACAACAATGAATTTATTGAAGAGGCCAACGCTTTACAGGTAGCCGAGGGGATTATTTCCGTTCGCAGACCAATCAAAATCTGAGAACAGATAGCGGTCTTCGTCGTAAAGTAGTTGTTCTGAAAGGAGGTAAACAAATAGACACAGAAACTGCATATCCCGAAAAGGAATTACTGCTGAATTGAATGTGTAAATTATTTTGCTTCATCTTTTAAAATAACAGACCGTTAAGCTGTTTTACCACGCAAAAGAGCGTATAATTTTTTTCAAATACAACAATTAACGCAATTAATAACAGGTTTTTACACAACACAAATAAAGCTAAGACTCCATTTACGAAAAAACCGCCCTCAATTAACTTTGAGAGCGGTTGTGAACGTTATAAATGCTTTTGCAGATTATCCTTTTTTTAACCTGATAATGCGACACCAATGCATCACTTTGATGATTGGATAAACAGGATCAATTTCAAACCATTTCTTGGCGAAATTTGCGCTGTTAGGGAACTTATGATGGTTGTTCTGAAACAATTCTCCAAGCATTAAAAAATCAAATGGAGTTGAGTTTTTTGACTTGTCGTTATTGTCGAAATTTGAATATCCATATTTATGACCGCACCAGTTTACAATTGCACCATGCAACGGGCCCATTACAAAATGGAAAGGCAATAACAGCCACATCCACCACTGTGTTGCAAACGCTACGTAAAAAGCAACGTATCCTAAAGCAAATAAAACTCTGGAAAATACTGATGTTCCAAAATCGTCAATCAATTTCCACTCGGCATAATCGCCTCTAAATTGTGGTTCTGGTTGTTCCAAATCTTTTTCAAAAGCATGATATGTTCCGCGGGTGTTCCACATCATTTGAAAAACATCCTCAAAAAAATGAGGCGAGTGAGGGTCTTTTTCTGTATCACTAAAAGCGTGGTGCATACGGTGCATAATTGCATAGGCTTTTGGCTTTAAATACGAAGACCCTTGACCAACGTAAGTCAAAATGTAAAAAAACTTATACCAAAAACTATTGAGGTGAAACATCTTGTGCGATGCGTATCTGTGTAAGAAAAACGTTTGCACAAATAATGATATAAACCAATGTGCTATAAAAAATATTATAATATACATGTTTGAATTTTTGGTGCTTTACGTTTAATTTAATTTGGATGCGAATTTAATTAATGATTGCTAATTAAAGTGTGATTATAATCAATTTGTCAATAACATGCCCATTTATGGCATAAAAACAATAAATCAATTACCGCAATAACGTTTTAAATGGTAAAAAAGTTTTTAAATTCAGCTCTTCTTTGAAAAAATCCTCTACACAAAAAACTTAGTTGCAATAGATCATATATGTTCAATTTGAACAGTGCCAACTTTACCCGTTTTTAAAAACCCAACTAAAATTTGTTAGGTACGAATTTTGTTTAACACATTTCAAAAAAATCAAATCATTATGAAACTACCCCACGGCAGCTATGATACCCTATCGGAAGCGATGAATAAACTAAAAGAAAAAGGATTTAATTACGAATTTGATTTTAAAGATTCGCACTTATGTTCTGTATCTGGAAATTGTAAATTTGGATCTGATGAGTTAAAGATTGTTGAAGTGCACCGCTTTGAAGGAATCTCGGATCCTCAAGACAATTCTATCTTATACGCCGTTGAAGGTAATGACGGGTCCAAAGGTTTGGTTGTGGATGCTTACGGCATGTATGCCGATCCAGAAAAGACCGAATTTATGAGTGAGATTGAAATTGTAGATCACCATGTTGATCCAAAAGATCAGTAAACGAAATCGAGCATAAACAGCCGAAGAGCTTACTCGCTAAAACAAAGAAGCGATAATATCTTCGGCACTTTTACCATCTGCCTCTGCTTTGTAATTTCTTACTATCCTATGTTTTAATATCGGATTTGCTACCGCTTGTACATCCTCAATGTCTGGGGAATATTTTCCATTAATTGCTGCGTGACATTTAGCACCAATAACTAAATATTGCGAAGCCCGTGGCCCTGCTCCCCAAGAAATATATTTATTTACTTCATCTGTAGCATATTGAGTTTGCGGACGTGTTTTAGCAACCAACTTTACGGCGTATTCTAAAACCGAATTGGCAACCGGAATTTTCTTAACTAAGTCTTGAAAATAGCTGATTTGCACTGCATTTAATATTCTACGCAACTCATTTACCCTAACTCCGGTCGTGTTTTTAACGATGTTTACTTCTTCCTCAAAACTTGGATAGCCTAGCTCTACATTAAACATAAAACGGTCTAATTGTGCCTCTGGCAAAGGATAAGTTCCTTCCTGCTCAATAGGGTTTTGCGTGGCAAGTACAAAAAACGGTTTAGGCAAAGCGTGAGTTACCCCTGCAGCCGTTACCGATTTTTCCTGCATCGCCTCTAATAACGCTGCCTGCGTTTTTGGCGGTGTACGATTAATTTCATCAGCCAAAATGATGTTTGAAAACACTGGACCTTTTATAAACTTAAAATGCCTGTCTTCGCCTAAAATCTCACTTCCAAGGATATCCGAAGGCATTAAATCTGGCGTAAACTGTATGCGATTGAACGATAAATCCAACACGTTTGCAACCGTTTGTACCAATAAAGTTTTAGCTAAACCCGGCACTCCCACTAACAAACAATGTCCGTTACTAAAAACGGAAATCAATACCGATTTAACAACTTCATCTTGACCTACGATTACCTTAGAAATCTCGCTTCTAATCTCTTCATAAACCTTACTAAAGGCATCTATCGCTTCTGCATCGGATGTGTAATTCATATTTTATTCTTGCGCTGTAGCAGCATCTGTAATCCATTCTTTTAATAATTCGCAACTGTGGTATTCGCTGTCGATTTTAACATAGGTGGATTTTCTTCTTTTTTCGAACCACTTGCTAACGGTCTTATTGATTTTATCTTCAAAAGCGGCATCTTTTATCTTAGGTAAATCTTGATCTAAATTCGCTTTATGTGGCGGAATTTTGCTTTTAAGATACAAAAACTTGTAACCCATTTTGCCTCTTGCATCTGTAAACATTGCAGGTAAAGAGTACGAACCCACTTTCATAGTGTCCACCGTTAAAAACACTTTTGGATCTAACCTATCTGTGGGGATAAATGTCGTTCTCGACTGAACGTTCTCTGAATTCAACAGCATTCCACCGTTAAATTTGCTTTCTTTTTCATCAGAGAACAATGAAGCTGCCATAGAAAAATCCAACTTCCCAACTTTTACTTTCTGGTAAGTCGAGTCAATTTCTACTCTTGCTCTTTCCAGTGCCGCTGTTGGAGTTTCAGGAATAATCAAAATATGCCTAACCCTAACCTGCTCTCCCCTACGTTCTAAAATCTCTAAAAAATGGAAACCAAACTCTGTTTCAAACACAGGAGAAATTTCTTTTTCCTTTAACTTAAAAGCCCAAGAAGTAAATTCTTTAGCCATCGTTTGTCTGTCGAAAAACGGCAGCTCTCCACCCTCTCTGGCAGAACCTGGATCTTGCGAATATAACCTCGCTAAGGTTGCAAAACTATCGCCACCTTTAATCCTCAAACGTAAAGCTTCTGCTTTATCTTTAAAAACTTCCTTTTCTTTTTTTGTTAATTCAGGGTAAACCACAATCTCCCCAACTTCAACCTCGGTATTAAACTCTGGTAATGAATCTGTTGGAAAGGTTTCGAAGTATCGTTTAACTTCTAAAGGAGTAACTTCTACCTTTTCAGTAATTTTCGCCTGCATTTTCTGTGCTACCAACTGCTCTTGTATTTCTGGACGAATTTCGTCCTTATATTGTATCAAAGATCTGCCTAAAAAGCCCTCTAACTTTTCTTGTCCGCCAGCTCTTGAAGTCATCACACGCATCCTACGGTCCACCTCTCCATCCACATCATCCTCCGTAACTGTGATAGAATCCAAAACAGCTTGTTGCGTTAATAACTTCTGACTCAACATATTCTGTAAAAAAGAGCATTTTATCGCCTCATCAGGCTTGTTCCCTTGCACCAAGTATTGTGCGTACTGCTGGTCTACCTCAGATTTCAAAATAATATTATCGCCCACAACTGCAACCACCTTATCCACCACTTTATCCTGCGCATCAGCATTAGCTAAACCTAAAAAAATGATGCCTATTAAAACTAAGTATTTGTTCATTTATCGTATATTTCTAATTCGTTATTCTTTTGTGCCTCAATAAACACTTCTTTTTCCATCTGATTAATGAGCGCCAGTTTTCGCTGGTTTAAAATCAGGTTCTTAATATTGTCTTTTTCAAAAGTTATCGGCGATAAGCTATCTCTAAATTTTGAATCCCGCAAAACTATAAGATATAATGCATTATTCTCCAAAATTTCAAAAATACGGTTTAAATTATTGTAATTGTGTTCCGAAATCTGCGACATAGGTAAAATTTTATCCAAGTCATCTATATAATGCCATGCGGTATCCATTAATGAAAAATTAGGCGAGTATTTAAAACAATACTTTTCCAGCAAATCTACATCACGCATATCCTTTGACAAAAACAGCTTTTTTACCATCGAAATTTTAGGTGCATTTTCGGGCAACTTTATATAGGACACTTTTAAAATCGGTTTTTTTAGCTGGAAATTGTCTTTATTGGTATTATAATATTCCTGTATTTCTTTCTCTGCAACTACGGTATCCAGTTTTTGTCTAATTAATTCCTGCTCATACTCAAACCTAATTAGTGATCTTTTGTAGGTAGCTAACTGACTTTCAATGCTTTTATTATCAATAATTACGTTGTTTTCCGCCTGGTGCTGAATCACTTGCTCGTGTTGCCACTGATCTATAAACGATTTCACAATAGCCAAACTATCATCGCCATGGGTATTTGCTGGCACTAAACCGTCCAAATCTGATAGATATAGGTACTTATCGTAAGCCTTTGCAATTGGTTCACCATTTTGGTCGTTTAAATTACTACAGGACATTACGGCTAAACTTAACATTAAAACCAATGTCACGTTTCTAAATAATTGCATCATTTTGGAACGAAAGTAAAGTCTTTTTAGTTTAATTTAGCCATCAATTGACTTTTTTAACATTTTTTAGCGAATTTCACAATCCATGAATCAATTACAAACAGACAATATAATCGCCTTAAGCTTATTATTAGACGAGGAAATTTATGTTTTTAACGATTTACCGAAAACCGAGGTTGATGTAGTTGCAGTTGAGGAACAAACTGAAGTTTTAACTGAGGCACCAAAGTTGGCCGCTGTCCCAGTTGTTGAGATTCCGAAGATTGAGCAACCGA
>JBBSTQ010000136.1:0-8326 GCA_038235745.1 Sphingobacteriales bacterium | reverse complement strand
TTAAACAATAAACATAAAACAGATACTCAAAATTTGTTTTTGAATTTTTGGGATTTGTATCAAAAGAAAAACGATAAGGCTAAGGCTATGAAAATATGGAAAACATTATCTGCTGACATTCATGCGAAGATAATTGAAATGGTTCCGGCTTATGTAAAAAGTACACCAGATCAAAAGTATAGAAAAAACCCAGTCAATTATTTGAAAGATGAAAGCTGGGAGAATGAAATAATTAATCCAAATAAAAACATGAATACTGAACCAGTTAGATATGTAACTGGTCAAAAACCGATAGGAGCGGTAAGTCATTAATGAATAATCAGATAGGTAAATTACAGCCTCAGGCAGTAGAAATTGAGGAAGCAGTTTTGGGTACTCTAATGCTTGAGAAACATGCTGTTCACACGGTTTTAGGCATTTTAAAACCAGAAATGTTTTATAAAGATGCTTCTCGAAAGATTTTTGAAGCTATGAAAGCGCTCGATTCAAAATCGATACCGGTGGATTTAATGACAGTTACTCAAAGCTTGAAAGAGTGTGGAAATATTGATAAGGTCGGAGGCGTCTCCTATATAATGGATCTTACTGATCGAGCAACGACAGCATCAAACATTGAATATCATTGTAGAATCATTCAACAAAAATATATTCAAAGGGAAGTTATCAGAATTTGTAGCGAAACTATTTCTAAAGCGTACCAAGATGACGAAGATATTTTCAGCTCCATTGAAATTTTGCAAACAAGCACAATGCAATTGGTTCTACAGAATGCCACTGGTGATGCGAGTATAATTTCTGACGTGATACACAGTCGCTTGATGGACTACCAGCTAGGTTCGGTTAACGGATTAACTGGAATAACTAGTGGCTTCCCTTCTATGGATAGAATGAACACTGGCTGGCAAAATTCCGATTTAATCATATTGGCCGCTCGTCCCGGCATGGGCAAAACCGCTTTGGTTTTAAATTTAGCTCGTAATGCTGCCATTATAGGCGGCAAAGGAGTTGCTTTCTTTTCTCTGGAAATGAGCAAAGAGCAATTAGTAGATAGAATGGTAAGTGCTGAATCAACAATTGCTTTAGATACTATTAGAAAGAGAGATCTAAACGACGTTGAGTTCAATAAAGTAACACGTCTTAATGAACTAATTGATTCCAAAATATTTATTGACGACTCTGCAGCATTATCTATTAGCTCCCTAAGAACCAAATGCATCAAACTAAAGCAAAAAGAAAATATAGGGATTATTATAATCGATTATTTACAGTTGATGCAAGGAGATGAAAAAAGAAATACAAACCGTGAGCAGGAAATAAGCAGTATTTCAAGAGGATTAAAGGCTTTAGCTAAAGATTTAGATGTTCCCGTAATTGCTTTATCTCAATTAAGCCGAGCATCCGAAAGCAGACCAGGCGGACAAAAAAGACCAATGCTTTCAGATTTGAGAGAATCGGGTGCAATCGAACAGGATGCCGATCAAGTGATATTTATTTTCCGTCCGGAATACTATAACATCATGGAGGATGAAAATGGACGTTCCACAATTGGAATGACAGAAATTTTATTCGCTAAGAATCGGCAAGGTCCGCTTGATACAGCCGTATTAAGATTCAGCGGACGCTACATGAAGTTTTTTGAGGATGATTATGAAAGTGATCCGTCACATTGACAACAGCGGTTTTTATGTTGAAAAGAGAACGTTTTGCAACAGATTAACCCAAAAATAAGAGTAAATGTAATAAATATTAATTTATCACTGATGGAAAACGCAAGGTTAATAATAATGTTAATAACTTACAAAAATAAGATAAAATAATATATAAAATATTGATAATCAGATAATTAATTATTAAATTTACTATAGTACAAGTGGTGCAAATGTGGGTTTACAGGTCGGAAACCGAGGTTGTGAAAATGATAAAAACGAACGCTATAGAAGCGAACACTACCAACAAATATTAAAACAAATTAAATATAAATATCATGGCAGACGAAAAAATACCAGCATGGGCTGAGCAGTTGATCGCTAAGACAAATGAGCTTTACAAGAAGCTAGAAAAATCAGACGTAAACGAAGTTCATAAAGCTAGAATTGAAATAGCCAAACAAAGACTGGAGGGAATTCCCGAGCATATCACTAAGGGCGTGATAAGAGACATTCCTAGAATGAGATTCACAGACGAACAAGATTTTGAAACCTTTCTTCAAGAAATGAAAAGCGATTCCAGAGCTACAGCAAAACAAAAAGAAGCTACTCGAGAAGATGTCGACACCGTATTGGAAAACATAATGCCAAGCGGAACAAAGCCAAAAGAGAAGGAGAGTAAAAACCCGACCAACGATTCAATTATTGACGAAGTATTAAACAACTTAATGTAACATGGAAAAGATATTAATTTTTGAAGACGAAAAGTTGCTAGAGGCAATTATAGCAGATTTAGGACAGTACCAGCCAAGCCTTGCCCAATTAAAAGCCGCTTACGAAGCATTAGAGCTAGGAGAGTTTAATGATGAGGTATTTACAGACCTTAAAGCGCACCGGTTAGGTAAATTAATCGCTGAGTACGAAAAAAACCTAGAGGATCAGCTTGATAGCGCTGGAATAAAGAACACCAATTTAAGACGGGTTTCTCTAGAAGGTACAGAAGTACCAAAAAGAGACCTTTACAAAGCACACGACGCTTTAAAAGCTGTCAACGTACAAGTCTATCAATATGGTCCAACGCGTCATAAAACTCTGGACTTATCAGAGATTTGTTTTAAAGACGGAATTTTCCAAGTAGAGAACGTTGAAGCGATAGCGGAAAACCATTGTCGTGTTTACCTCAATGATGAAAAGGATCGAGAATTATATGCTAAAATGGAGAAGGTCAAGAATGCAATAAATGAGTTTTATCCGAATATTAAAGAGTTAGGGTATGGTCTCCATATTGGCGGTAGTGGTTTAGATTTCTTCTTTAATGTTGAGGGCGTAAAACTAGAAATAAGACCTTATTCGGTTAAAGACGCTAGAAACTTTTTATCGAAACAAAAAGCAATGCAAGATGCAGAACAAATGCGCCAGCAGAAACAGAGCGAAGCAAGGAGAGCGAATTCAATAAGAACCGGTATTATCATCGAATAATTAACAGATTCAAATCCACAACACTCTTAAAATTAAAGCCTTTAAAATATCAAGAGGCTTTAATTTATTGAAAAAGGGTCATCAAAAGGGGTACAAAGTATATTAAAATGGCAAAGAAAAAACGTTTTGCGGACATCGACAGCTCACTGTTTGAAAAGGAGCATGTAATGAGAATTGATAATTATTCGATGCAAGTCGATAGGCTTTTTGAATTGGCAGCTAAAGAGTACGCTGTTATTGCCTCAACGATTCTTAATCCAGACCCTTACAAAGAATTCCTGTTCAGTGAGTACCCCCAAACTAATGAAGCCGTCAACAAAGTTTTGAAAGCTGTTTATACCAGCTTGAACACAATCATAACCAACGGCTACAATATAGAATGGCTTGCATCCACTAAAAACAATGACAAGCTAGTGGATGCGATTTTCAGCACTTCTAAGCTATCCAAAAAGCAACTGGGAAAATACTACTCTCCAAACCTTGAAGCTTTGTCAGCATTCCAAGAAAGGAAAGTGAACGGACGTAAGATCAGCGAGGCCGTTTGGACTTATACAAAACAGTTTCGAGATGAAGCGGAGCTAAGTATTACCGAGGCTATCAGTAAGAAAATCGATAAGGCACTTGGAGCAGGAACTTCTGCAGCGGATCTAAGCCAGACGATCAGAAAGAATCTGAAAGAACCCAATAAATTGTTTAGACGCGTGAAAGACAAAAACGGCAATCTCGTAATGTCAAAGAACGCCAAAGCTTACGAAACAGCACCAGGCGTTTACAAATCATCTTACAAAAACGCAATGAGGTTGACCAGAACGGAAACGAACATGGCTTACCGAGCTAGTGACTACCTCCGCTGGAATCAACTAGATTTTATAGTAGGAATTGAAATAAGGCTTTCCAACAGAAACAATCATTGTCCGCTATGCGATGCTTTGAAAGGGATCTATCCAAAGGAGTTTAAATTCATAGGGTGGCATCCTCAGTGTTTATGCGCTGCTATTTCAATACGTAAAACAGATGAAGAGCTTGATATTGATGATGTCAGAATGTTGCAGGGAAAAGAACCTTTAGTCGGTTCAGTTAATCAAGTTAAAGATGTTCCGGACGGATTCAAACAGTGGATTGAAGACAATAAAGAAAAAGCTTCCAGAGCAAAGAACACACCTTTCTGGATTCTTGATAATTTTAATGAAGGTAATCTTGAAAAGGGTTTGAAATTTCAAAATAGTTAATAAAAAGAAACATGAAAATAGTGTTACACGCAATGTACAATATGTACGCAACGGATGTCAGAATTAATATGAATTTCCCAAAGAATGAAATCAGAGTTACCGGAAACATTGAAACGAACGGCAATAAGACACCTTTTGCACCTTTTACAGATAATTTAGCCAATGTAAGCGACTTTATCAATCCTTTTAAGACAATAGCAACCGCTTACCTAAAAGCCATGTACAACGCAGAAAACACAGCAACCGGAAGTAATGCAAGCATGACAGCTCAAGATATTGCATTTAGGGATTTTTGGATTGATTTATTTAACGGTATAGGGTTTAACCTATCCAGCATTAACCCTGTTTTTAATATTGAACTGAAAACCCTCGCACTAAATGCAAACGGTAACACACTCTTTAATGGTGCAATTGAAACGTATTTACCTTTTTATTTATCGAGCCATGGAAACGAACTTGACACGATTATAGGAAACTTAGAACCTGGAGCAGAAAAAACCAAATGGCAAAACAAAAAAAGTGCAAATCAAACCTTTTTTGATGCCTTAGAGCCAATATTGACGGATTTTATGCCCACTGTATTAACTTAATAACATGAGAAACACGTTCACAAAAGCAGAGGTTTTAAATTTAATACATGGCTACAATAGCGCAATTAACGCAATATCCGGAACATCAATAAGTGTTGAAGATTTGATTAACGCAACTGGGTTGCCACTTTGGGAGGTGGCTATTTTCGCTTTGAATAATTGTGAAATGACCAAACAGCAAAAAGAAGATTACTTCAAAGGTTTTGTACAGGTGGTTTTGCCGTTAAACTCACAGGCATTGTTTTACTTCAATAATTATGTACCTCCCATAGATCCGTCCGCAAAGATTCAATTTAGAGATGGTGCAAATACTATTTTTTCGTACACCGCAAAATGGAAGTACATAAGAACACTGTTTTTACAGGCTCAAGAAGCGTACACAATTGGCAAAGTCA
The DNA here is from genome assembly GCA_038235745.1 of Sphingobacteriales bacterium. GTDB lineage: Bacteria > Bacteroidota > Bacteroidia > Sphingobacteriales > Sphingobacteriaceae > Pseudopedobacter. The sequence continues at coordinate 2,987 of JBBSTQ010000136.1, read as the reverse complement.
ATCAGCAACTTAATAATCGTTTAATAGCGTTTAAATTGCCTTACAGGGTTGAATTTATTGAAGCTAAAGCAGAAGCAACCACCGCTATCATTCCAGATTATACAGGCACTTTTGATGACTTGAGCGCAATCGTTAACTATGTAGCAACCCAAAACACATTGGCGGCGGTATGGTACCTATATCAAGATAAATGGCCGTTCACTATCAATGTTGTTTGTTCGATAGTTGAAATGTTAGAAGCAAACGGAGATCCATCATATAAAACAGCTTTGAAAGCTTTTGCAACTGGCTTTGTGAGTTAATGAATAATTTAAAAAAAAATCAACCAACTAATTGATTTAAAACACTTAACTAATAAAAAAGATTAAATGATAAAGCCAAAATTTACTCCAAATGACATCCACAAAGCTATTCAAAAGCAAAAGGACGCAATTAACAAGACTCTAGTTAGAAGGCTTAAAATATTAGGAGATGATTGTGTGCGCATTGGCAGAACTCTCAATACCTACGACGATCAGACTGGAAACCTTAGAAGTTCCATCGGTTGCGCTATTTACGCAAATGGACAATCCGTTTATGAAAACTTTGAAAGTATTGAAGGAGGTGCAGAAGGTAAGCAAAAAGCTCAAGATTTAGCAAAAAAGGAAGGGTCAAAATATAAAGGGAATGAAATTGCTCTGGTCGTCGTTGCAGGGATGGAATACGCATATTTCGTCGAAATTAAAGGCAGAGATGTACTTGAGCCGTCTGAGAGAGAGGCAGTTAAGCAATTGCCGATTATACTTCAAAAGTTGACCGATAAAATAAACGGCGCTAATGAATAATTTAATCAAATCAAATAACCAACTGATTTAAAACGAATTATTCACTAAAATTAAATTTAAGATTATGAATGTAGATGGAGGAAAATTATTTTTTCAAGCACTGCTAAACAACGAAAATTTCAACAAAGGACTTGGAGATCTCGAAAAAAAGGTTAACACGTTTTCATTAGAAACCGAGGAAAAAACTAAAAAGGTTTCAAAGTCCATGGCTATTTTGTTCAGTGATTCCGCTAAAGAAGTCGACGCTTACCGGAAGTCATTGACGGACGTGGGCGGTAAAACGATCAGCGCAAAAGATAGTTTTCTTGCTGAGATTAATAAAGATTTACAGTCTGGCAAAATAACGGCAGAGCAATTCAAAAAAGAGCTAGAGTATTTCAACAGTCCAAAGAAACAGTTTAGTGTCGGACCCAGTGCAAAAGAAATCAACAACAAAATAGGTCTGATTGAAAAACTGTCATTGGAGTTTGAGCAACTTGAAGCGGCTCAATTGAAAACTGCTGACGTTAATCAACTAGGTATCTATAATGCAAAATTAGAAGACACTTCCAATAAGATTAAAAAACTGCAGAACGCAGGTAGAATCGGATTTGACGATTTTGGCAATAAGCTTTCCGTTTCACTTGATAAGCCTATCGGGAAAATGGATCGCCTGATATATGCTCAAAAGCTTTACAAAGACGCTGCATCAAATTCTGTTAATCCTGATATCATTTCAAAATATAACCGGAAGCTCCAAGAAACGGAGGTGCAGATTAACCAAACAAAAAACGTAGGCAAAAAAGGCTTTGACGAGATGGGTAACGCTATAAAAGGGAGTACCAACTATCTAGGGAGGGCGTTTAGCGGTTTAAAGCTTATAGCAAACATACTTCCCGGCGTTGGTATAGCTGGATTATTGGCTTTCGCTGCCGGACCTATCGTTGACTACATATTAAAACTTGATATTTTTGGCAAGAAAATAACTCAGGCTCTGACAAATTACAAAACATTTGGCGAAGTAATGGTTAACGCAAACAAGCTTGCAGGCTCTGAAATTAGCACCCTGAATATTCTTTATAAGTCTGCAATAGATGTTTCCTTAGCACAAAAAGACCGCATCGCTGCCGGCGAGGAATTAAAGAAACAATATCCAGCATCTTTTGCCAACTCGACTACTCAATCGATTTTAAACGGAGAGGAAAAGAAATCTTTTGACGAGCTTACCAATTCCATTTTGGCGAACTCGAAAGCCAAAGCCGCCAAGGATAAGCTTGATCAATTAGCATCCGATCGATTAAACATTGAATTCCAAAAGCAGAAAATAAGGAACGCGAACAATGCCGAGAATAAAAGAGCTAAAGACATTACGGTTTTTAATGAATTCAGCGGCGATTCGCAAACAACCTCTTCCCAGAGTGTCAAGGATATCAATAACAATAGAGCAAAGGAGGCACTGGCAGAACAGGACGCTAAGCTAAAAATCATAACCGCAGAAGAAACCTTTTTGGTAAAGTTTGCGGGTCAAAGCGAGTTGCTTAACTCGGTCATCAAAAGAAACGGCAAAGAAACAGCCAAAGAAATCAATAAGGCAACCAGTGATTTAGCTGCTGCACAGCAACGTCAACGGGATCTATTGTTAAAGCTTTCTGATTTGGACAGTGAGAACAGCGGTAAAACTTTTACTAAGGATGACCAAGAATTCGAGGCGTTAAAAGAAAAATTTACAAAGGTCCGCCAGTTGGTTCAGGATTTTAACAGTGATACAAAAAATAAAGGAGTTGCTAAAATTGACATTGCTATGGTTGACAAGGTTGAGGATAAATCAACCAAGCAACTGATTGCAAAACAGCAGGCAGAGAAAGATCTTATCGAGGCTACTTTGAGAGAAAAGAATTTCATCGAAGCTCTCAAGGCCACCGAAACATTCGAGGAACAAAAGCAAGCTATTGTAGCTAAGTACGCCAAAATCAAAGATGATTTGTTGACTAATAAAGACCAATTGGAAGCTGGTGTTTATGCCGAAAAGGTGGCACTGGCAAACGAACAATCGAAAGAAGAAATCGATAAGGTCAACGAAACCCAATTTCAAAAGATTGCAGCGGTCAAAGCCTTTTATGACGGTGTAGAAGATTTAAGCGACCAGTCAGCAAGAACCGTGATTGCAAACGTTAAGACGGAATT
>JBBSTQ010000135.1:0-8367 GCA_038235745.1 Sphingobacteriales bacterium | reverse complement strand
TGCTGGCAGTTTGCCACTCCTTAATCTTTGCATCGCTTACATTATCCAAAGCTGTTGCCATTTCCGTGTAAGTTAAGCCATTATATTCAATTAATCCACTGTCCCAAATTGCATGAAGATTACTCCCTTTATTGTTAAACCGCAATTGAATCTTGTTTCCACCTTGGTCTTCTGCCCTACCCACATGCATTGGTTGATGTAAATCACCCACCAAATGAATAACCATTTTTAAAGCAAATAGCTTTTCTTGCTTGCTAGTTTTTGGATTTTTTAAATCTGCCACCATTTTCAACAAAGCAGTATAAACACTTTCGGTGGTATCCATTTTAATATGTTTTACGAACTTAGCGTAATCCAAACCTTCAGGCGGGTTAATGTAATGCCAGCTCCCCGTCTCGCGATATTTTGCATTCCCTCTAATTTCATCTGGATAAGTGCTTACCAAAGGCATTTCCTCATCGCCCAAAATAGATTTCACTGCTACGGTTGCTTTTGCACTCAAATGGTTTTCTGCAATTTTAGCAATAGAACGGTGTGCAGTAACGCCCCAAGAAATCAACAAAAAAGCGACTGCTAATGCAGCAACGGGAAAAAGAAATTTCGGCTTCATCTATTCAAAAATTAAGTAATCAAATATAAAGTTTATTAGCGGATTCAATCCGATAGTTTATATGTTGTATCAGTAAATTGACAAATTACTTTAACAATTAAACAGGCAAAATCCTACCTTTAACATAAACGATTTTTAAAGATATGCTGAAAGGATTTTTTAAAGTACCTACCCCAGTCAACGAACCGATTTACAGTTATGCTCCCGGCACAAAAGAGAGGGCGCTGTTGAAAAACGCCTTAACGGAAGCACTAAATCAGCAGATTGATATTCCAATGTATATTGGTGCAAAAGAAGTCATTACAAAAATCAAGAAACCCATTTCGCCTCCACATCAGCACCAACATATTTTGGGGCAATTTAATTATGGAGATAAAAGCCACGTTGAACAAGCAATATCTGCCGCGTTATCAGCGAAAGCTGAATGGGAAAACTTAGCTTGGGAACATAGGGCCGCCATATTTTTAAAAGCAGCAGATTTAATAGCTACTAAATACCGTTACGAGCTGAACGCGGCAACAATGTTGGGGCAGTCAAAAAATGCTTTTCAGGCAGAGATTGATTCTGCTTGTGAAATCATTGATTTTTTGCGCTTCAACGTGAGTTACATGGCAGAAATTTATGCGCAACAGCCACCGATTTCGCCAGATGGTGTTTGGAACAGATTGGAGCAACGTCCGCTAGAGGGATTTATATTTGCATTAACACCCTTCAATTTTACGGCTATTGCCGGAAATTTACCCACAGCCTGTGCCATGATGGGTAACGTAGTAGTTTGGAAACCTGCGGATACGCAAGTTTATTCGGCTAATGTTTTGATGAAAATATTCAAAGAAGCCGGCGTTCCGGATGGCGTAATTAATTTGATTTATGCCGATGGTCCAGAAGTGGGCGAAGTGGTTTTTAATCATCCAGATTTTGCCGGAATTCATTTTACCGGTTCAACAACGGTCTTTCAACATATTTGGAAAACTATCGGAAACAACATTCATAAATACAAAAGCTATCCTCGCATTGTTGGAGAAACTGGCGGGAAAGATTTTATTTTAGTCCATCCATCTGCCGATTGGCAAGCTGCAGCCACAGGAATTGTGCGTGGTGCATTTGAATATCAGGGACAGAAATGTTCGGCTGCTTCCCGGACTTATATCCCCAATTCTCTTTGGCCTCAAATGAAAGAGAAGATGCTAAAAGATGTTGCTTCTTTTAAAATGGGTGGCGTGGAAGATTTTAGCAATTATATTAACGCAGTTATTGATGAAAAATCTTTTGATAAGCTTGCGAAATACTTAGAACAAGCAAAAGACAATAAAGGTGCTACAATTATTTGCGGTGGTGGTTATGACAAATCTGTCGGCTTTTTTATTGAACCTACTATTATTATAGCGGGCGACCCAAAATACACCACCATGTGCGAGGAACTTTTCGGACCTGTTTTAACAGCTTATATTTACGAGGATCAAGAGTTTGAAAACACATTGAAACTAGTTGATGAAACATCTCCGTATGCACTTACAGGCGCAATTTTCGCTCAGGATAGATATGCCATAGAGCAAGCTTCAGTTGCTCTTAAGAACGCGGCAGGCAACTTTTACATCAATGATAAATGCACAGGAGCAGTAGTTGGGCAACAACCATTTGGTGGTGCAAGAGGTTCTGGCACTAACGACAAAGCTGGATCTATGATTAACTTGTTACGTTGGGTTTCTCCAAGAACCATTAAGGAAACTTTTAATCCGCCGACGAATTACCGCTATCCGTTTATGGCAGAAGAGTAAATTTTTCACTCGCCGGCCCGTTAACTTTTTTTGATAAAAATCATCTTTTTTTTAGTCCAAAACGTTCGAAACGACATCTTCGTTAATATTTAGCACAGTTTTTGAAAAACACTCGATATCTACGAATTTCAAAAACGCAACTATGAAAAATCTTAAAGCATTTACTGTTAATACCGCAATCTTAATTTCAGTTATTCTGTTTTCATCGTTTCATACATCTGATCCCGACGCAATTATAGGCATTTGGAAAGAGAAGGATGGAACAAAAACTATTAACATATATAAGGTTGAAGACAGTTACTTTGGAAAAATAACAGAAAACCTAAGTAAAGACGAAAACAAAATAAAACCGGGAACAATCATCATGAAAAACTTTGTTTATGAAGATGAGGAATGGAAAGGCACAATTGAAATACCGACCCGAGATTTAAGTTTAAAAGGAAAGATCACGATGGAAAGCGACGACCAAATTACCTCAGTCGCTACTATTTTATTTGTTGGTAAATCCAAAACTTGGGTAAGAGTCAAGTAAAAGCTATGAGCGGAAAGCTTAATGCGGAAAGTCCTTGAATAGCTCTTACATGTATTATTAATCAATGAAGTTCGTGTAAATTAATCGGATTATAATCTGTTAGAAACGGCAATTGTTAAGGCGTTTTTACCAAAACCTCATATTTGTTGTTTTTAGCGTTTTTTTGATAAATTTGCGCCAGCTTGAAAGATTTACTTTTAATTACCCCGCCCTTTACTCAGTTAAATACGCCTTATCCAGCAACGGCATATCTCAAAGGCTTTTTAAATACCAAAAACATCAGTTGCTATCATGCCGATTTAGGGATTGAAGTCATCAACCAGATTTTCAGCAAAAGTAGTTTAACTGCATTATTCCAGTTTGCTTGTGCAAGCCAAAGTACATTTTCTGAAAACACACAACGCATCTATGCTTTAAAAGACGAGTACATTAAAACTATTGATGATTTGATGCTATTTTTGCAGGGAAAAAACCAAACTTTAGCTAGGCAAATCTGCAGTGATGATTTTTTACCGCAAGCATCTCGCTTTGCACAAGTTGATGATTTAGATTGGGCTTTTGGCAATATGGGCAATCAAGATAAAGCCAAACATTTAGCTACGCTTTATCTGGAAGATTTATCTGATTTTGTTGTTGAGTGTATAGATGAAAATTTTGGTTTTAGTCGTTACGCCGAGCGTTTGGGGAGAAGTGCAAACCAGTTTGATGAGCTTTATGGTTTCCTCCAGAAAGCACCGACTTACATAGATAAAATAACGCTCGACCTATTGCAGGCAAAAATGGCGACGATTCAACCCAAACTGGTTTGTATTTCTGTACCATTTCCAGGGAATTTATACAGCGCTTTTCGTTGTGCACAATTCATAAAACAAAATTACCCAGCCGTACAAGTGAGTATGGGTGGCGGTTTCCCCAATACTGAATTGCGTAGTTTGAAAGACGTACGAGTTTTTGAGTTTTTCGATTTCATTACTTTAGATGACGGCGAACTACCGATTGAAATTTTGCATTCAAACATCATCAATCCTTCGGACAAAAATCTTAATCATAAAGCTTATAAGCGTACGCTACTGTTAGACAACGACAGGGTTTTTTACAACAACTTTTCATTAAGGAACGATTATAAACAGCTCGATGTCGGCACTCCCGATTATTCTGATTTATTGTTGGACAAGTATATTTCGGTTATTGAAATTGCCAACCCAATGCACAGTTTATGGAGCGACGGGCGTTGGAACAAGTCGACGATGGCGCATGGTTGCTATTGGGGGAAATGCACTTTTTGCGACATTTCGTTAGACTACATCAAAAATTACGAACCTGTTGCTGCCAGTGTCTTAGTTGACCGTATGGAGCAACTGATTGCACAAACCGGCGAAAAAGGCTTTCACTTTGTAGATGAAGCAGCACCACCAGCTTTAATGCGTGAAGTTGCATTGGAAATCATACGTAGAAAATTAGTGGCGACTTGGTGGACAAATATCCGGTTTGAAAAAAGTTTTACCGAGGATTTGTGTCGGTTATTAAAAGCTTCGGGCTGTATCGCAGTTTCTGGTGGTTTAGAAGTAGCTTCTGATCGTTTATTAAAATTAATTGATAAAGGCGTAACGGTTGAGCAAGTAGCAAAAGTGAACCACAACTTTACCGAAGCTGGCATTATGGTGCATGCTTATTTAATGTACGGCTACCCTACCCAAACTGTACAGGAGACTGTGGATAGTTTAGAAATGGTAAGGCAAATGTTTGAACTAGGTGTAATGCAATCGGGCTTTTGGCATCAGTTTGCATTAACGGCACACAGCCCCGTAGGATTAAATCCCTCCGATTTTGGCATCATTCCTAATAAGAAAGAGATTGGCTTCGCAAATAATGATATAGACTTTAAAGATAAAACGGGAATCAACCACGCAAAGTTTAGTGAAGGCTTACGTAAATCGTTGTTCAACTATATGCATGGGATATGTTTTGAATTTCCATTGCAAGATTGGTTCGATTTTAAAATCCCAAAAAGTAACATTAGAAAAGATTTTATTCAAAATGCCTTAATCGATACGCCCTCATTCAAATTAAAAAGTAACGCAAAAGTGGTTTGGTTAGGTGGCGAACCTACTTTGGCTACTTTTACCAAAACAAAAAAGGGCAATAGTTGGGAATTGGCCTCACTTATGTTCCATCAAAAACAAGATAGCTTTTCTATCACGGTAGATCAAAAACAAGGAATATGGCTAAAATCTGCACTGCTTAATTTGAGCGTTTGTAACGAAAAAACAACTGCGTTGCAGGAACTCAAACAAGACTTTGAAACGGATTTTGAGGACTTTGAGCTCTTTTGGTTTAGCAAGCCTATACAAGAATTAAGAAAACACGGATTACTAACTGTTTGATGATTTTTATATAAAGAAAAGGTTACAGCATTTTATCTAAATGCTACTTATATTGTTACCTTTGCGGACATCAAAAAATAAAAATCTACTAAAATTAATTAATATGAAAAACTTTAAAGAATTTATGAAACTGCTCCCTGGATTTCTGAAATTCGTTTACCAAAGAGGAATGCGTCCACAATAGTATTTTGTACGCTGTTTTAAAAAAAACAGTTTCATCTATTTTTGGACTATCCTTTTTAATTGAATTTTGATGCTAATACGGCCGTCTTTTTGTATTTTCTAACGTTACCATCTAACTCGAAAATCTCAACATAGATGATATAAATCCCGGTATTTGCCTTAGCATTCCCGTCATCTAAACCATCCCAAATCCAACTTCCTTCTACATTTACTGTTTCATTATTGACTAGCTTTTTAACCAACCTGCCTCTGTCGTTATAAATTGTAACATTAGCGACTTTTCCTGGCAAAGCAAAATTATACTGAACACGCAAAATGTCTTCAAACCCATCATTATCAGGAGAAAAGGTTTTAGAAGGCAAAGAAATTTCTTCGGTTGCACTAACCAAGTCTTCCAAAAATTGAGAGTTCTTATCTCCCGGGGTTGCATAACCCGAAGCGGCCGTAGCAGATCTAAAATTACCCGTAGCGTTCGTTTCTAATGTAAAACTACTTCGCTCTAAAGAAACTCCTTCAACATCCTTCAGCAAAGCGAAGTGCATTTTTTTATCGTAATTCAATTGATCTAATCTCGTCGCATCTTTTAAAATAACAACTTTTCCTTTATCATCAGCGTAAGTTGGCAAGGATGCTATCTTTATGAAATTATCCGGATGCGTGGTACGGTATTGCGATTTTACAGAATCTGGATTGGTAGTAATTACCCAGTAGCTCTTCGGCTCAAACAAAATAGTGTTTGCACTCACGTTCTTAATATTTATAACGGAATCTTTGTTAGAAGCAATCGTGGCAATTTTTAAGTTTTTGAAATCTAAAATCTTAGCCGAATTATTGTAAACCTCTACAAAATCTACCCCACCAGTTTTTGGGTTAAACAACACTTCGTTAATTAAAATATCTCCCTTTGTAATTAACCCGGGGTTTACAAAGGTTAAAGTCTGGTTACTAATTGAGGCACTACCGCAATCGGTTAAACCATCTACCGTAATTGTATAGGTTTGGTTTCTGTTTAATGGTTGTACATATTTAATTTCTACCGTGTTAAATGCCGGAGCTAAAGAACGAACAAGACTTGGGTTTCCCACGCCATTATTAACATTGTACTGACTAGGCAAAGTTGCTCGCAAACTATCCAAACCCCTGTTAAAGGTTAATGTTAAGGTCACACTGTCTTTTAAAGTAACCGAGAGCAACTTTAAAGCATCAATAGTTTTATTGCTCAAATAAATTGAGTTCTGCTTACCTGGAGTTCCTCCGCTTAAATCTTTACTTGCGCTGTAGTTTTGCGACGGTTTGCAAATAGACAGCGGATCAATAAGCTCCAAACTCCAACCACCAGCTTTTTTAACGTCATCTTTATACCAAATGTCGCTATAATTTACTTCGGATAATAGCGAACCGTTTTGATTCAGCAATTTTAAATCATCGCTAGAATTATTAAGCGACGGCCATGGCGAAAGACCGATAACCTTTCCATACTTTTTATATTCTGCCGTATCAGTTCTTGCGCATAAAATCAAGTATTGGTTAGCTTTAATGCTGTCTCCAGCGAAGGTAAAAGTAGTTGTTGCGTCGCTATATTTAAATCCTGCCAACGCAATATCCTCTCCACTCCTGTTCCAAAGTTCAACAAACTCTACCGAAGGTAAATCAACCTGTGGCGATGCATCAGCAAAAATTTCGTTAATCACAACATCTTTAAATACAGCGGTATATGGTTTTTTGTAAATAAAAGATTTGCTTTGGCTACCTGCGGTGTTTCCTTTTAAATCTTTAACTGTGCTTACTGTTACTGCATAATTACCGGTAGTTAGTTGCGACGCCAGATTTAAAGTAACTAAAGACCCATTCACAGTAACGCTATTCGACTGAATATTGCCCGGTGTAATGTTATAGTGAGCAACTGTTGCTGCATCTGTAGCATTTACAGCTTCGTCAAAATTAAGTACAATCGCTCTTCCATCGGTGGTGCTGACTTTAGTAAATACAGGCGGCGTAACGTCAGGTACTAACTCGGTTATTAAAATATCATCGTAAAAATGCAAGCCCGAACGGGTACTGGTAAAAGATGAGCGAATTCCGAAGAAATTGGTGGTTGTGAAAGTGTTATCCAGCACAGTTCCTTCACTCGTATAATTTGTTCCTCCAGCAATGTCGGTCTTCAACTCCCATAAACCCTTATTATCTCTTGTTACCCGCACTCTTGCTTTTAACTCAGTTGTTGCTCTAACTTTATCAGCACCGTCAATTATTTTTGTGGTGGCAGTTCCAGTTTGCTTAAATAAATCGTAAGAATCTAAGGAACCACTTTCGCCAACTTGTAAAAAATACCCGTTCAAAGAGCCGCTTAAATCTGCTCTATCCGAAACCAAATAAATTCTCGAAAAATTTGATGTCGATGGATCAAAATCCATCTGTAAATAAAACTCCCACTTTGCGTTTACCGCCAAATTGTTTGCAGTATAAAGATAGACCGTTTGGCTAGCGCCAGAATTCACGGTTTGCAATTGTTTCGCAGGATTAACTAAATAACCGGAAACATCCCCTTGCCAAACAGGGTTTTGAGTAAAATCTCCGTCATTAAAGCCATCATTGACCTGACAAAATGCAACATTTGCTACAAACAGACTAAAAAACAGTAAAAACTTTCCCATATTTGCGCCTTAATTTAATCACAATTTATTAATAATTAATTATTTAAAAATTAAATAACAAACATGAAAGTTGCAGTTGTAGGCGCAACCGGCCTTGTAGGTACGGTAATGTTAAAAGTTTTAGCAGAGCACAATTTCCCGGTTACAGAATTAATTCCAGTTGCTTCAGAAAAAAGCAAGGGCAAAGAAATTGATTTTAAGGGGAAAAAGTACAAGGTTGTAACTG
>JBBSTQ010000134.1:0-8379 GCA_038235745.1 Sphingobacteriales bacterium | reverse complement strand
TTTTCAATATCAGCGACTTCAGAAATATCTTTTTTGGCACTCAAGCTATCTATCATTAGTAAACCACTTTGGAGTTATCGCCACCTAACATCGCTAATCTTTTTATAAACATTCCGGCCATTAGTTGTGCTCTCTTTTTTGTTTCTTCTGCCATTATACCTTCAAACTTTGCATCAATGGTTTCGTGAAAAAGCTCCAGCCATCTGTCAAAGTGTTCGGGAACAATCCCCAATGGTGCATGTTTTGCAAACGGATTACCCTTAAACCCTGGAACACCAAATAAAGCAGCATTCCAAAAAGCGTACATTTTTTCTAAATGCGGTGTCCAATCGGCAATGGTATTCATGAAAATTGGTCCAATAAAATCGTCGTCTCGTACCTTTTGATAAAAATCATCCACAAATAACTTTATATCCTCCAGTCCTTCTATATCCTTCATAATAAATGTATTAGTTGATTTTAAAAAAGTGCGATTCCGTTAGAGGTAATTGTAAAAAACGCTGCCCATCCAACAAACAAAATCAACAAGATAATAATCCAAAGCGGAATGCTCTGTGGCGTTTCACTTCCGTGTAAAACAAAGGAAGTTTGATCGCCTTTCCCATAAGCGTTGATCATCAGCGGAACAATTCCGTCAACCACATCATTCTTCTTTAAGCCCTCAATAGCGATTGCAGGGCCATTTCTTACTGTAAACGGAATCAATTTTATTCCTTCTTTACCATTATGATCTCTACTCACTACTTTAAGTGTATGTGCACCGTCGGGCAATTTGGTAGTATCTAACTCAAAAGAAACAGGAGTTGGAAAAACCCCAATCGGCTGGTTTTCATCGTCAATAAATAAAGTGACTTGGCTTTTACTCTTCATTATTGTGGATTTAAAATGGTGTTCTTGATTTGGTTGTATTTGTCCTCTTTCGGTTTCACAAAACAGCGAATGGTCGCATACAAGGTGTAAATTGTAATTGCCACCATTCCAGTTACCACAACATAATCCCAATTGCTTTCGGGCCCGCCACCATGGGTAATTCCTCTAAATATTTTTGGTTGGTTTTGGTTGCAAGCTTCGCAAGCGAACGTAGTGACATTTGCGATCAACATCATTAAAAACGTCAGCGCTAAACCCTTATATATTTTCATCTGATTCATCATTTACCGATTTCTTTTAAAATTGCTTTTACCTCATCTACCGAAACTTTTTTAGCGTCATTTCCCCAACTGCTTCGTTCGTGATTGATGATTGCCGTAATTTCGTTTTCATTTAAACCGTTGTTTGTGCCAATGGCGGGCATTTCTGCATAACCCTCTCGCCGGTTATAACCTTTCATAATTACAGTGATTAGGGTTTTAGGATCAGGGTCTAGCACAATTTTACTCCCTTTAAGTGAAGGGAAAGCACCGGGCAAACCTTCGCCATTTGCTTGGTGGCAACTTTGGCAATTTGCAGCATATAAACTTGCACCATCAAACGCTGGTTCTTCTTTACCGGTTGTACCTACCAAGTCTGGACTAGCTTGTTTTGGATAAAGAAACTTTGGAATTGGTTTACCGTCTGGCAAACTTACTTGCTTTAAAGACTGTAGATAAGCCACCAAATTCATCGCATCTTCTGTGGCAACAATATCGCCCTTAATCCCTTTTTTATACTCTTCGGGAACCTGAACGGCAACATCCGCAGCAGCTGCACTTTCTTTGATTTCAAACATCCACGGGTACGCCGGCATAATAGATTCGGCAACTACAGAACGTGGATTATAAAGGTGTATTAGATGCCATTCTTTGCCCGGTTGGCGTTTTCCAATGTTGGTTAAATCTGGCCCGGTACGTTCGGAACCCAACAAATTAGCTGTATTCCGCCAGATATCTGTCCGCTGATTTCTTGCATAATCTGCAGCAACACTAGGTCTATCGCCCCAAGGCTTGTCCATATCCACGTTACGAACCTGTTGGGTGTGGCAGGCAATGCAACCTTCCTTTACAAAAACTGCTTTTCCTAAAGTTTCTTGTTCTGTTAACGGCTTGCTATTAGGCAATGGCGCATTATCTTCCTGTGCTCGGTAAGCTGGAATTAACGCTGCGTACAGGGTTAGTGCGAGAAACATTAAAGTCGCCGCAATAAATAAGCGTTTATGATTATTATATATTTCCATCTTAAATACTGGTATTATCGTCGTTATTCAACTGATTAAAAATTGCGGTCTGTGCATCGGGTTCGTTACTTTTTTTAACCATTGTATAAAGGTTAAAAGCAAAAATAAGGTGCGATGCCCACATCAATGAGCCACCAATTGCTCGCCAAACCCAATACGGAGCCATATTTGCAACAGTATCAATAAAAGGTTTGCCTTCCATCCACTCCACTCCTCTTAAAGTAGCGCCAATCATTAACGGAACGGTGTAAAACATCATCCCGATTAAAGCCATCCAAAAATGCGCACCAACCAAGCCGTGTTGTGGCTCTTTACCGGTTAACCTAGGGACAAGCGTGTAAATGAACGCCCAAAGAAAAAACGTGATGATGCCGTACATAGTTAGGTGCGAGTGTGCTACCGTAAAGTCTGTAAAGTGCCAATATAAATTTGCAGACCTAAATGCTTCGGCAGTGCCTTGATAAGAACCTGTAAAGTAAAAAATTATCCCAACCAAATAAAACGGCAAGGTATAACTGGAACCTACTTTATGAAAGTTGCCACGCATGGTCATCAGAAAATTAGTTGTTCCTGCTGCAACTGGAATCAACATCCCCACACTACCTACAATGGCCGTAGTTTGTAGCCACCACGGGATTGCACTAAAAATAAAATGGTGCGTTCCAATAACGGTATAAAATAAAATTTGCGTCCAAAAGGCGAGGATACCTAAACTGTAAGAATAAATTGGGGTGTTGAGCTGTTGCGGAAGAAAATAATAAACCAAACCCAACACAAAAAGCATAAACCACATCCCCACGCCTTGGTGCATGTAATATCCTTGAGAAATAGTAGCGCCCAAACCGCCTTGCCAAAAAGGTAAATAGGCAACAATTGTAATCACAATCGTAAAAATAACCGCTGATACGATGTACCAGTTAGAAACGTAAATTTCTTTAGTGCTTCGTTTGGCGATGATGCTGAGGTAATTAAATAAGGTAATTACAACTCCTATTGCGAAAAGCAACATAATTGGCCAAATGTATTCTCTATACTCTCCGCCAGCGTTATTGATACCCGCCATTAACGATATAGAACCGATAAAAACAGACGCGTTTATAAGCCAGAATGCTACCCAAGCGCTTTTTAAAGATTTTACCACTGTATTGCTAACGGTGTAAACCACGTAATAGCCCAAACCAATCATTGCCAAAGAGCACCAGCCCCAAAAAACCATATTGGTATGCACAGGCCTTAACCTGCCGAAACTTAGCCAACTGATGTGATCAACATCTGGAGCGACGAATTTTATCCCTAAATACTCGCCGATGGAAGTTCCTAAAACTAGCCAAAAAGCAGCCGCTACTAAATACCAAATAATCAATTTAGCCAAAGCCGGGTTTACCTGTGGTCTTTTGGTCGAGCGTTTTTTTGATGGAATAAACCTCGGGATGTTTACCTCACTTACGTGATGCACCATTCCTTTTTTATCGTTGGCGGGGAGTTCGCCTGCTAGCTCCTTGTTAGTTAACTTAAAATCTACAGCTTGCTTCCTGTGTTCTAAAGATTGCGAAAGTGCTTGCAGTTCTTCCTCATTTAAACTTTGTAACATAGATGCCTTTTGTTGATCAACATCCTGTCCTTTAACTCTTTTAACAAGGTTGCGCACTTTTGCAGTTGCCAAGTAAACTGCCACCAATAGCGGAATAAGAATTAGAACAATGGTAATGATGACGCCAGGGTTAATAATCACATCTTTTGCAGTCTGTGTATTTTCTTCGGTTTGGCCGAATGCGCAAACGCTAGCCAACAAGATAAAAACAAGCGTAAAAAATACTTGTTGACTAATTTTTCCTTTAAATATGCTGGTCATTTTTGTTTACTTTTTTTATTTTTTTGATTAATGTCGTCAGTTGCTCGCCATCGAAGTCGTACAGTTTTTGATTGATCCACCTTGCCCCAGTTTTATTTGATTGTTGCGTGGATTCTTTTAAGCTTTGGAAGCTGTTGTAAATAACTACCAAAAACACTAACAGCACAATAACCGCCACCACAATTAAGGTGTTGATTAGCAACTCGTAATTTTGCATGACGGCATTTAGTGGCAATAGCATCGTTTTTTGAGGTTTGACTGTAAGTAGTTCAACGCAACTTGCTATACTATCATAAAGAAAATTATTCATTTTAATTGATATTAATACCTTTTTATCTTTTATTTATGCTTAAAAAACTACTTTTTTAAATTGGTAATTCCCAAATTCAAATCTTCACTAAAATCTTTGATGCTAGTGTTTACCAACATGTTATGTATCTTTTTGCGAATAGCAGCAAACTCGTTATGTAGTGGACAAGGCCTACTTGCTGAGCAGGAAACCAAGCCTAAACCGCAACCTGTAAAAAGTCCGTTCCCGTCTATCGCTTCCACCACGTCAACTAATGGCCTCTGTAAAGTGCTCTCATCCATGAAAAAACCACCATTTGGTCCTTTCACAGATTTCACAATCCCTCTTTTGCTTAAATCCTGCAAAATTTTCGCTAAGAAGTGCTCGGGAGAACTGATGCCCTCTGCTATTTCTTTGATGCCTACCCTATTACCGTTTTCTGTACGATGAGCGATAAAAAAAACGGATCGGATAGCGTATTCGCAAGTTTTTGAAAAAATTCCCATTTGATGGTGCAAATATAATTGATGAACATCAATAATAAAAGAGTTTTTTATCTTTTATTATTTTTCTTATTCTTTATGATATTAATATGATGAGTGGAACCAATTACCAAAATTTAAACCACGGTTTTGGTAAACCAATTAACAGATGATCTTCTTGGTTTTTTACCAAGTACTTAGTTAAATAATCTCCCTGCCCTATCGCTCCTCTCCCATTTTTTAGATTGTAAGCGTGACGATGAATTGGGCAAACTAAATACCCTTTCTCACACCAAGCGGTTGCTAAGTCTGCACCTGCATGCGGGCATTTGCTGGTAAAAGCGTGAAATTCTCCTGCTTGTTTAACCAAAACCAATCGTTTCCCCTTAACTGAAATTGCTTGAACATCCGCAGCGCTTAATAACGATTTTGCAACCTTAACCCACTCCATCTTATTTTTTGGATTTATTGTGCCTGATCATTTGCCCGAAGTCCATTTTTTGAACCATGGCCTCAATCGTTTGTGCAATCCTTTTTATTCTTGTTGGGTCGGTTTTAGCCGAATTTATCCAATTGAAATAATAATTTTGGTAAGATTTAGGCATTCCATTAAACTGATTCATTGTGCCTTCCACATCCTGTAAACAGCTTTGTAAATCTTCTGGCATTTCCAGTTTGAACTCTTTATCGGCTGCTATTTGCAATGCCACCATTGCTCCTTTACGTTTACCTATCTTTTTTTGAAATTCTTTATTTAGCGGTAAAATAAAGTTACCCTCTCCCATCGGAGCCAATGCGATTCCCTGAAATTCTACTTGATCAAGTTGACCTTTAACTCTAAAGCTCACTTTGCAATCGGCTTTTAAAGTATTAGCCAAGTTAGCAGGAATATCCAAATAAGTCCATCCCGTCTTCTCTCCCTTCTGGTCAAACTGTTCAATTATTGCCGTCAACTTTATCATCAACGAAAGATAGTGATAAAACTAAAAAACTCATTAAGCTTTCGCGTAATGAGTTTTTAATGGATTTCTTTTGAAACTAGTTTTTAAATTTATACGTTAAGCCCATGCCTTGGTAATTAAAACCGACTACGGGTGCTACCGATAAATTTGTATTGTTAGTTTTCTTATGCAGTTGCGGAATCAAAATTCCACAAGCCGTACCTACTCCGTAACCTAATATGTTATCTGTTAAAAAGTGCTTACCTGCTCTTAGTCTTTGGTAACCGACTACAGCAGGAACTATGGCGGCAGCACCCCAAACGTAAGGTTTCAATTCAGAATCTGGATTAAAATCGCTAAAAACTTTCGCTGCGAAGAAAGTTGCAGCTGCCGTTGCTGTAGTGTGTCCGGCAAAGAAAGAACGTTGTTCGTCGCTATCCATTCTTAGTTTGTCTGGCTCGTCTATTGGCAATGCAGTATTGTAAACCAGCGGACGACTGCGTTGCACTAACCCAGCGGTAATTGTAAAAGACGCTGCTGCCGCTGACATGGTTTCTATAAACATTACTGAGATTTGCCCGTAATGACTACGTTGCTTAGGATCAATTAATGCAACAAGTGGTGCAACTGCAAACGAACCGTAAAACGGGATGTAACTTTGGTCATCTGCTTTTTGAGAAAAGTTCCCCGCAGAAAATCGGTCAATAAAAAAAACATCGTCTTTTGATTTGTTTGCAAGTTCTGCTGGCGTCAAACCCTTTTTGTTTTTAATTAAAGTTACCCCTAAATAGCTTAAACCTAAACCTGCTGCAACTGCTGGCGCATCGTATTTAAAACTGGTTTCGTAAGGCGACTCTGATTGGGAGAAGCTTTGATTGGCGATAAATATAAAAGCTATTAGTGTGGCTAAGTATTTATTTTTTTTCATGTTTGCGTTTTTAAATGATTTTTTATTTTTTCAAACCCTACTCAATTCCTTTGCCAAGAATTATTTTGATCAAAGGAAATTGTAAAGAATCTTATGACCTATAACGAAATTTATTTGTTTAAGTTTCTGCCTAAGCAACTAACTCAAGTTTCTATCTCTAAACCAAACTTCATCTGGCTTTGCAGAAAAACTGTTCATTGCTTCAATAATTTTTGAAGGAGATGATTCATTGATGACTAAGTCTCTGTTTATAGGCTTCAAGAACTTTTGCTCTACCATTACGTCCATCTGTTTAAACAGGAAATCGTAAAAACCGTTTACATTTAACACGCCAATTGCTTTTTGGTGCAAACCAAGCTGAAGCCAAGTTAACACCTCAAAGAACTCTTCCAGTGTCCCAAAACCACCCGGCAGGATTAAAAAAGCATCAGCTATGTCCGCCATTTTTTGCTTACGCTGATGCATATTTTCCGTGATGATCATTTCGGTTAAACCTTTATGGCCGACTTCCTTATCCATCAGAAACTGTGGTATAACGCCAATTGCCTCGCCGCCATTTTTTAGAATTGCGTTGGCAATTAAACCCATCACACCTACACTTCCGCCACCAAAAACAAGTTTAATTTTTTGTTTTGCCATCAATGAAGCCAACTCTTCTACAGCTGACTTTAAATTTTCGTCGCCGTTGAAGTTAGCGCCACAATAAACGCATATCGATTTTATCATAATTAGCTATCGCCGTTAAATGTTATTTTGAGGTACGAGTGCTGTTGTACAAGTTGTGCCAATCTTGACGATCCATCTCAATATCAAAAGCAGCTACAATGTTTCTAATTCTGCCTTCGTTGCGTGTACCAATCAACGGCAGTGCGCCCAATTTTAGCAACCACGCTACGGCAACGGCTTCTATTGTAGTATCATATTTATTCGCCAAAACTCCTAACTTTTCGCGGATAACCACTTCAGATATATCCATCCCATTGGCAATTCTACCCTCAGCTAATGGCGCTAAAGCGAACGGACGCATGTATTTCTGCTTCATGTAATCAATCTGTCCGTTTTCTAATGCTGTGGTATTCAACAAATTTAAGTCCACATGGTTAGTAACGATAGGTAATTTTAGATACGAGGACAAAAGCTGATGCTGGAAAACATTGAAGTTGCTTAAACCAACAGTCTTAATTTTTCCTTCTTGCTTTAACTTATAAAGTTCAGCCGCAGTTTCTTCCAAGTTTGCTGTAGGATCCAGGTTATTCAGCAAAAAAACATCTATGTAATCCGTCTTCAAATTCTTCAACGATTGGTGTAAAGTTGCGCTGATATGCTCAGCAGAAGAATCTAAATAGCGTGTTTTAATACTTGGTTTTGAGGGATGAGGTTCGCATAATCCACACTTAGTGAACAACACAATATCCTCTCGCTTTACCGAACTGTTTTGAAGCATCTTTCCAAATTCTGCCTCGCAAGTATAGTTTCCGTAAATATCGGCATGGTCAAAAGTGTTGATTCCCAAACTTATACAAAGGTTGAAAATCTCTTCCATCTTTTGCGGAAGGTCATTTTCTAAATCGTTCCATCTGTAAAATCCGTAAACCGCTGGCGAAACTTTTGGTCCGGCATCACTTAAATAAATAGGTTTCATCTTTTTGTTTGATTAATAGCGTAAAATGCTCTGCCCAAATTTAAAAATTAATTGTTGCTAAGGGCAAGCTTCTAAATAATTTATATGATGTTC
>JBBSTQ010000133.1:0-8454 GCA_038235745.1 Sphingobacteriales bacterium | reverse complement strand
GCTGTCGTATCTGTTAAAGTATAATTTTGAAGCTAGCCAGATAGATTTTAATGAACTTAGCAGAAATACCCTTATATTTTTAGGGATTAATTGCATCGTTTTCTTCAATGTAAAAACTTATGCGGGTATCGTTCGCTACACCAGCGCTCAAGATTCCTTTCGTATTCTTTTTAGCATTTCCGTAAGCAATCTCTTCTTTATCCTATGTAATCTCTTCCTATTATCGTTCAACAAAGCGCAAATAATACCCAATGTAGTGGTAGTTATTACAGGCCTTTGCAGTTTTGTGTTCTTGATTACTTACCGAGTATTGGTAAAGTACTTTTTTATGTACATCAAAAACTTAAAACTGGATAAACGAAGAGTAATTATCTACGGCGTTGGAGAAACGGGAGTGGCTACTAAAAGAAATTTAGATAGCGACCCTTCTGTGAATATGAGCGTTGTAGCCTTTGTGGATAGCGACAAACGCAAAAAAGGTAAGGTAATTGACGGTGTGAAAATTTATAACACTGACGACTTAGATGACATTATTAGGCTCGAAAAAATTGACGATTTAATTTTGACCGCACAGTATATTTCTACAGAGCGTAAAAATGCGATAGTTGACTTATGCTTAGATCATAACGTTAAAGTATTAAATGTGCCTCCGTTAAAAACATGGGTCAACGGTTCCTTTAAAGCAAACCAGATCAAGAACGTTAAAATTGAGGATTTACTGGAGCGTGAAACAATTGATTTGGAAGATCATGTTTTAACGAAGGAACTTAAAGGGAAGCGGGTTTTAGTGACTGGAGCTGCTGGTTCCATCGGAAGCGAAATTGTACGTCAGTTAACTAAATTTGATCCCCAAATAATAATCCTCAACGATATTGCCGAGTCAGCCTTACATGAAATTCAGCTAGAACTTCAGGACAATAACCTTTTTAACAACTACATTGCTTTTATCGGCGACGTAAAAAACGAGTTAAGGATGGAGAATCTATTTGAAACATTTAAACCTCACTATGTGTACCATGCAGCCGCTTACAAACATGTGCCTATGATGGAAAACAACCCGTCTGAGGCGATTTGTACTAATGTTGGTGGTACAAAAAACATTGCGGACTTGTCAATAAAGCACCACGTAGAGAAGTTTGTAATGGTTTCCACCGATAAAGCAGTTAGGCCAACTAACGTGATGGGTGCCTCAAAAAGGATTGCCGAAATGTACATCCAATCTTACTCCAACCATATTGAAAAGCATAATCAAGATGCGAAAAATGGTTCTGTTCTAAAAACCAAGTTCATCACAACTCGTTTCGGTAACGTGTTGGGATCAAACGGATCTGTAATTCCGCGTTTTAAGGCGCAAATCCAAAAAGGGGGCCCAATTACTGTTACCCACCCAGATATTACCCGTTATTTTATGACCATCCCAGAAGCTTGCCGTTTGGTATTGGAAGCTGGAACTTTAGGAAACGGTGGCGAGATATTTATTTTTGACATGGGCAAGTCGGTTAAGATTGTAGAGCTTGCCAAAAAAATGATTCGCTTGTCGGGTTTGATTCCTAATCAAGATATTAAAATTGAGTTCACGGGTTTAAGACCTGGAGAGAAACTTTATGAAGAATTATTGAACGACTTGGAAAATACCTTGCCAACACATCACCATAAAATAATGGTAGCCAAGGTGATGGTTTATGATTTTGGGATTGTGAGCCCCAAAGTATCAGATTTAGTAAAATCTGCCTGTCAATATAAAGATAACGATGTCGTGAGAAAAATGAAACAGCTAGTGCCAGACTTCATCAGCAATAATTCTATTTATGAAGAATTGGATCAAAAAATTGTTGTTGAAGCGTAATATGAAGAAATTTTGTTCAATCGTACTGATGCTATTCGGTATTTCAGTTGCAGAAGCGCAAACTCCAAACCAATACTTGCCTTATTCTTTTGATTTCTATCAAAAATATAACGCCGAAGTTTATGACAGATCAACTAGCTTTCATAGTTCTATAAAGCCATATTTTCAAGATGATTCTGTTTTGAAGTTCGCCGTGGATTCTTTTCATAACATTGGCTCAGATACACTGAAAAGATCGTGGGTGCGTAGGAAATTGTTGAATGAACATTTAATTGACATTCGTAAAAAAGAATACACGTTTTACTTAGATTTTTTGCCTGATTTCCAGATAGGCTATGATTCACAAGCTGGTCGAACTTGGTTAAATACCCGTGGTTTTCAGGTTGGTGGGACCATTGGGAATAAGTTTTCTTTCTACACAAGTGGTTTTGAGAATCAGGCAGTTTTTCCAACATACATCGCTGACTTTGTGAATCAAAATCGCGTTGTGCCAGGTCAAACAGGTGGCAAATTTGGTACAGATATAAAAGATTGGGCTTACAGCACCGCCTCATTGTCCTACACTGCAAATAAATATCTGAATTTCACGCTAGCTTACGACAAGAATTTTATTGGAGATGGTTATCGCTCCATGCTGCTTTCAGATGTTGCCGCAAACTATTCTTTTGTTCGATTAAGAGCTAGTCTGGGTGCTGTGCAATACCAAACAGTTTTTGCTTATATGTTAGATCCTGGGGCGCCTAAATTGACTAACGACAGACGGTTGGGAGATAGAGGAAAATGGGGGGCTTTTCATTATTTAGATTGGAATATTAGCAAAAAGCTTGCTTTGGGTTTTTTTCAGGCGGTAACCTGGGCAGATGCCGAACCGGAAGGGAAACGTGGATTCGACTTTAACTACGTCCATCCATTCGTTTTTTTACGCCCTATTGAAAGCGCTAACTCTACCTCTCCGGACAAAATGCGTTTAGGCATAAACACCAAGTATGAGGTTTTAAAAAACACCACTTTGTACGGACAGTTTATGGTTGACGAATTTACAGCTAAAGAATTTTTTGCTGGTGATGGCTATTGGGCCAACAAATGGGCGTTGCAACTGGGTTTTAGGGGAAGTAATTTATTTGGAATTAATAGACTAAATTATTTGGGCGAGTTTAATACGGCTCGACCTTATACTTATGCGCATTTTGATCGTGTTTCTAACTATGCGCAATACAACCAACCATTGGCTCACCCTTTCGGAGCTAATTTTAGAGAGTTTTTAGGGCTTTTAAATTATAGCTTAAAGCGTTTTGATTTTAGCGGTCAGTTAATATACGCTCATTACGGTTTAGATCCCGCCGGTAATAATTTTGGGAAAAATATTTTCCTCTCTTACAACACCCGGTCTTTAGATTATAACAGCAAGGTAGGTAACGGAATTGGCACTGATCTTTATTTTGCCAAGGGTAAGGTTTCCTTCTTAATTAATCCGAAATATAATTTGCGATTAGAGGCGATGGCTTTGAGTAGAGTTGAGAGCAATAGCATTGGAAAAAATCAAACCAATTACTTAACCTTCGGTTTACGAAGCTCATTCAGGAATTTTTATGATGATTTTTAATGGATAATGAAAAAGGAATTATTTTTATTCTACCCCACCTAAATGTTGACACCACATCAACAGCCCGTTTTAAAAGTTTTATCCTTTCTTTTATTGAAGATGGTCTGTCAGTAAAAATTATAACCTTTAACTATCCAGTTAAAAAAAACATAGGCTTAGGCCATCAAGTAAGTGCCGCTCCCTTGGAGTCCGTTTTTGAAAACCTTGTTGTATCCGTATCACCCAAATTGAACTCATTGCAACAAGTAGCATTTTTCGTTTTAAATACCTTCGATTTTAAGCTATGGAAATTATTTAACTGGTTTCACCAAGCTGTTTATGGAGTAGATGTTTTTAGTCCTGGAAAAGTGAATTTAGAAACGCTTAGACTAGACTTACACAAAGACCAAACGGTTATAGCTTGCGGCGGCCCATTTGGTATATATTCCTATGCTAATCAGCTTGCCTTGCGGCTAAAAGCCAAATTAGTACTGGATTATCGCGACCCTTGGACTTTCGGATACGTTCCCTTAGGCGCTATCCCTTTAATTTATGGTTTAAAGGTAAAACTGAACAGAAGTAAAGAAGTTGAGTTTTTAAAGAACTCCTCGTTAATTACTACCGTTTCACCTTCATTAAAGCAAATGTTTCCGCAAAGTTTTCATGCGAAAGTTAAGGTAGTAGAAAATGGCAGCAACTTCACTGTGGCGGACGTGGAAAGTTCATCAGCACAAACCTTTAACCTTGTTTACTTAGGAACTTTATATGACGATCAGCTAGCAGATGAAACCATCATGAAAGCAATAAAACTGTTTTTAAACAGCGTAGAGGTGCCACAAATAAGATTACAGTTTCTTGGTTCGTCTGACAATAAACACGTGGATAAGTTGCTGAAAAAGTATGGCTTGGATACAATTAGCGAAGTTACAGAGCGTTTACCATCTCACGAAGTGAAAAATTACTTGAACAAGGCTTCCGTTTTTCTGCAGTTAAAGTATGGCGATAGAAGCGATATTATTACTTCTAAGCAAGCCGATTACCTTCTTTTCAACAAGCCTATTTTATTACCCGTTTCAGATAATGGAGATATTTCGGATAGCATTATAAAAAATGAGTCAGGTTTTGTTTGCAACACCGTGGATGATAACGTTAAGGTTCTATCATCACTGTGGAGTAGGTTCTTGAAAAGAGAATCGACTTGCATCCGAAAAGAAAATACAGACGCTTTTAGAGACAATAATAGGAGAAGCGTTGCTGGAAAATTTGTTGAATTTGTTAAATCGTGTTAGGGAACTATGAAGATATATTTGGATGATTTAGTATTCTCTATTCAGAAAGTTGGTGGAATTTCCGTTTTTTGGAGTGGTTTTTTGAAGATAATCAACAGCGCTACATCAGAGAAGGTTTGTTTGATCAGAGAAAGTAGTCCTAAGAATATTCTAGCTGCATTTGCTTGGGATAAAGACGAAGTGGACGATTTAAAAATTCCCATCAGCTTTTTGAGAGTTTTGCCATTGTTGAAAAAACTTAGCCCAAAAAGTATTTTCCACTCTAGCTACCTGCGGGTAAGCATGCAAAAAGATGTGTGTAATATTGTAACAATACATGATTTGGCGGCCGAAGACCGAATGATAAACGGGATTCACAGGTATTTAAAACTCGCACTACAGTCCTTTGCCATAAAAAAAGCAGATGGCATTATCTGTGTATCAGCAACCACAAGAAAAAGTTTGTTGTCGCATTATCCAAAGCTAAAAGAGAGTAAGGTAAAAACGATTTTGCATGGCTGTTCTGACAAATTTTTTCCTGTAAAACAACACACAGAATCTCCAAGAAAAAAGCTCATACTTTTTGTGGGAGGTCGTGGCGTTTATAAGAATTTTGCCACCTGTTTAAAAGTGATGGAAACTTTAAAAGATTATCATTTAGTCATGGTAGGCGGAGGGAACTTAAGCGTTGAGGAGCAAATGAAAATGAATGAAGCGATGCCAGAAAGATACGAGCATTATGATGAACTGGATACCTTCTCGCTCAATTTGCTTTACAACAAGGCACATTGCTTATTTTACCCCACCGTTTATGAAGGTTTTGGATTGCCAATTTTAGAAGCAATGAGTGCCGGTTGCCCCATTGTTAGTTCAGATATACCAGCAATTAACGAAGTTGCTAAGGAGGCAGCTGTTTTAATTAAAAATCCTTATCATGTACAACCCTTTGTAGATGCCATAATTTCCTTAGAAGACAAGAATTTTAGAAACGACTTGATAGCTAAGGGATTAAAGCGAGCGAAAGGGTTTAGTTTGGAAACTCAGTACTCTGAAACCATCGCTTTTTATCAAGAAATCTATTCCCAGAAATTTGGTCTTTAGTTGATTATTTCAACCCACCATCCCTTTAGTTACCCTTGCCACCGCCATCTTTCTAACTACTTCGGCAATAGCATCGCTATCATACCCACACTCTGCCCACAGCTCTTTTTGTTCTCCATGTTCAATCACTGCATCTGGCATACCTAATCTCTTTATCTCGCCTTTATAAAGACTGTCAGCTGCAAACTCTACCACTGCACTACCAAAACCACCTTGTATGCAACCGTCTTCGACAGTTATTATCTTTTCGAACTTCGAAAAAATCTCCGTTAAAAGTTTTTGATCTAACGGTTTTGCAAAACGCATATCGTAATGTGCGGGATGATAGCCCTCTGAATTTAATTCTAGACAAGCTTTAACAACTTCGTTACCAATATGTCCGATAGTTAAAATCGCTATATCTTCTCCGTCGCTGACTTTTCTTCCTTTACCGACTTCAATTTCCTTAAACGGACGTTGCCAATCCACCATTACTCCTTTGCCACGAGGATAACGGATGGAAAACGGTCCGCCGTGATTTTTAAGCTGTGCAGTGTACATCAGATTACGAAGTTCTTCCTCATTCATCGGTGCAGAAACAATCATGTTAGGGATACACCGTAAAAAAGCTATATCGTAAGCTCCATGGTGTGTTGGTCCGTCAGCGCCAGCAACGCCAGCTCTATCTAAACAAAACACAACAGGTAGTTTCTGAATGGCGGCATCATGCACAACTTGATCAAACCCCCGCTGCATAAAAGTAGAATAGATGTTGCAAAAAGGGATTAAGCCTTGCGTAGCCAAACCTGCAGAAAAAGTGACCGCATGTTGCTCGGCAATGCCCACATCAAAAGCTCTGTTGGGCATGGCCTTCATCATAATATTCAGCGAAGAACCAGAAGGCATAGCAGGCGTAATACCCATTATTTTATCGTTTTGTTCTGCAAGCTCCACAATGGTATGCCCAAAAACGTCTTGATATTTTGGTGGTTGTGGTTTATCGGAAACAACTTTTTTAATTTCTCCCGTAATTTTATCGAACAAACCTGGCGCATGCCAAAGGGTTTGGTCTTTTTCTGCTAATGCAAAGCCTTTTCCTTTTATGGTAACGCAATGCAAAAGCTTAGGGCCTGGAATATGTTTTAAATCCTCTATTACCTTTACCAAATGATGAATGTCATGCCCATCAATAGGTCCAAAATATCTGAATTTTAAAGCTTCGAAAAAGTTTGCTCGTTTTAAAATAGTGCCTTTAATGCTCTTCTCTATTTTTTTAACAATCTCGTGAGCATTTGGCCCTAGTTCTGATATCTTCATCAAAACTGCAGAAACATCGTCTCTAAATTTGTTGTAAGACTTACTGGTACTAATGTCGGTTAAGTATTCCTTTAGAGCGCCTACGTTTGGATCGATAGACATGCAGTTGTCATTAAGAATAACCAAAAGATTACTGTTCTCAATTCCTGCATGGTTTAAAGCTTCAAAAGCCATTCCGGCAGTCATAGAGCCATCGCCAATTACCGCTACATGCTGACGATCTGTTTCGCCTTTATATTGTGAAGCAACTGCCATCCCTAGAGCTGCAGAAATAGAAGTTGAGGAATGCCCCACTCCGAAAGTATCGTATTCACTTTCTGATCTTTTTGGGAAACCACTGATGCCGTTGTAAATTCTATTGGTATGGAAAACGCCTCTTCTACCTGTTAATATTTTATGTCCGTAAGCTTGATGACCAACATCCCAAACCAATTGATCATAAGGTGTGTTTAAAACGTAGTGTAAAGCAACAGTAAGCTCAACCACGCCTAAGCTTGCGCCAAAATGACCTCCGTTTACAGAAACCACATCAATTATATATTGTCTTAGCTCTTTACAAACCTCCTCTAGCTGTTTTTCACTCAGCTTTTTTAAATCTGAAGGGTAATTTATTGTAGATAAGAGCGCTCCCGCCTGTACTTCCATTTAGTTTAGGATGTTTTGATACACAAAGTAATAAATTCTTTATTAAATATTACGACAAATGACCGCAAATAATGTTTGCTTTAGTCAAAGATTTACGCAAAATTTCGCTTTTAAGATTGCTGAAACCTACAATTGTTTAGGCTTACCGAAGAAAAAATAGATGATTGCACCTAACAAAGGCAATAGAATAACGGTAGCAATCCACATTAACTTTTTCCCGTTGCCTAAAGATTGATTCTCGAAAACATCTTTTACCGTTAAAACACTTACTATTAAGGGAAAAAAGAATAACCCTATTAAAACTATTTTGTTCATCTCTTAAATTTTAGTCAGAATTCGGTTGTCCGAAGTCCGCTGTTATTGTGGCAACTTATGTTGTTTTCTAAAATAGACGGCAGTCGGAAGACCAAAGTCCACAGTTTGCGTGGCGACCTATTTCCTGTTTTTATTGGCGGCAGTCAAAAGACCGAAGTGGGCAGTCTATGTGGCAACCTATGTTGTTTTTTAGTTGGCAGTCAGATGACCGAAGTCCGCTGGTACTGTGGCAACTTATTTTGTTTCTTACTTAGTCGGCAGTCAGTCCGATTTGCATTTCAACCTAGACCTCGGACAACGAACTAAAAACCGCCAACCTCCTTACCCTCTCTCGCCAATCTGTTGCCTCCACATCGCATAATACAATCCTTTTTCAGCGATTAATTCTGCATGCTTTCCTT
>JBBSTQ010000132.1:0-8460 GCA_038235745.1 Sphingobacteriales bacterium | reverse complement strand
GATGAAAAATGTGAGTACATCCGCAAACTTAGCGAACAGATTACGGTAATATCTGAAGTGGGATCTAAAGACGAAAAGAAAATTTTTGCGCCTTACAAATGGATCAAACTGATGAAAGCCGAGCTTGAAGCAGGATCGTGGAAAGTGATTGCAGAAGCTAGAGAAGGCGGCAACGTGGGTCTTTATAGAGATTCTGGCGAAGTACGTCAAGGTTTAGTTGATGAGATTTTAACTCAAATTTCTTCAGAAAGCATTATCTGGGAAGCACCACAAAAGGCGCAACAAGTTTGGTTTATCGAACTTATTGGCGCCAATGTGAATTTAGGTAACATTGCGCCAGCAGAAGTTATCCCACTAGAAACTATTAGGTTAGGTTTACGTGGAGATACCTTCAACCATTTTTTGAATCAGATTAAAGAAAAATAAGGGTGTTTTTATAGCTCCTTTTGTGTTTGTGTAATGAAGAAATATGGATTAATAGGATTCCCTTTAGGGCATTCTTTCTCAGAAAAATACTTCACTGATAAATTTGAAAAAGCCAATCTGAAAAATTACCAGTATTCGCTTTTTCCATTAGAAAACATACAGGACTTTCCTGAAATTTTAGCTAAAGAGCGTGATTTATACGGGATCAATGTAACCATTCCTCATAAAATTGAAGTGATGCGTTTTTTGGATGAGTTGGATCCTGCAGCTAAAGAAATTGGTGCTGTAAACTGCATTAAAATTTTACATGGAGATACGGTTAAGTCATTGTTCTCTGGCGAACTTTGTACCTTGAACCCAAAAAAATACAAACTTGTTGGCTACAATACAGATGCCTTCGGTTTCGAAAAATCTATAGAACCTTTTTTAAAACCTCACCATAAAAAAGCACTCATCTTAGGAAACGGTGGCGCAGCTAGGGCAATTAAATACGTTTTAAAAAAGCGTAAAATCGCTTTTAAATTTGTAAGCCGGAATCCAGAAAATGATATGCTGAGCTACAGTGATTTAGATGAAAGCATTTTAAGAGAATATCAAATCATTATCAACACCAGCCCGCTAGGCACTTACCCTAAAGAAGACACTTTCCCAGACATCCCCTACCAGTTTTTAACTGACAAACACCTTTTGTATGATTTAGTGTATAACCCTGAAGAAACGGTTTTCCTGAGAAAAGGAAAAGAACAAGGTGCTAGCATAAAAAACGGTTACCAAATGCTGGAATTGCAGGCGGAGAAATCTTGGGAGATTTGGCAGCGTTAGTTTTTCGGAGAACATACTATTGGTCGTTTTTAATTAGTCATGATGAAGATCTTGCTTGTGAGATTCCCCCCCAAAGGGATGGCTTTGTCACTATCGTCTAAAGGACGTGGTGGAACAACAATGTCTTCATTGTTGAAGCTCAATATAGCTTTCTCTTAACAGTGGGTTTAAAAATACCGTAGGCATGAACATTTGGTAAATGTAGAAACGCTTTAAAACCAATGCCGTAGGCATGACCTTTTGGCAAATTAAAGACGAATATGTATCTAATTTTACCATTACCCTGATAAAGATCGCCCCGCTGGAGCTTTGTTTTGGTTATCTTACTACTTTACCAAAAGTACGCCCCGTTGGAGCCGTTGATTAAGCATCATTTTATCAAAGCATCAAAAACACCACAATTTTAGAAATCCAATCGCAAAAACTCGCCGACTCAAATCAACATCGCTACTAACCCAGTCCAGCCAGTTTGATGGCTTGCACCCAAACCTTTTCCATTATCGCCATTAAAATATTCATGGAACACAATATAATCCTTAAAATGTGGGTCTTCTTGTAGCTTTTTGTTGTCGCCAAAAACTGCTCTGTTTCCGTTCTCGTCTTTTAAAAATATAGAAACCAACCTTTTACTTACGGTATCAGCAGCATCTTTTATGGTCGTGTAGTTCCCCGAACCAGTTGGCATTTCTATTTTAAACTCATCTCCATAATAATCATGGAAACGGTACATGGATTCTATCAGCATGTAATTAATGGGCATCCAAATTGGGCCACGCCAGTTGCTGTTGCCACCAAACATTCCGGTATCACTTTCTGCTGGGGTATATTTTACTTTAAAAGTTTCGCCACCTAACTCAAAAACGAATGGGTTTTCTTCATAAACTTTTGAGATAGACCGCACCCCAAAATCAGAAAAAAACTCGTTTTCATCCAACATTCTGCGTAACAGACATTTCATCCGATGACCTCTCAACAAGCTTAACAATTGCTTGTTCCCTTCATCGTTCTTGCCCTCCCAATTGCTAACCAGCAGTGCCAAATCTGGTCTTTGACTAGTAAACCATTTTATATGTTTTACCAGCCTTGGTAATTTATCCCAGTTGTTTTCTTCAATTACTTCCACGGCAATCAAAGGCAACAGACCCACTAACGTTCTTAACTTCAGCCGCATCCAATCGCCATCAGCGGTATGCATCATATCGTAATAAAAGCCATCTTCTTCATCCCACAGCCCAGCATCCTGTTCGTTGTTCATGTTTGCCATCGCCCCTGCTATATAGAAGAAATGCTCTGAAAACTTAACTGCCATATCCTCATAAACATCATTATTATACGAGAGTTCCATCGCAATACGCATCATATTTAACGCGTACATTGCCATCCAGCTCGTTCCATCGCTCTGTTCTAAAACTCCACCACCAGGCAAAGGTTTGCTTCGGTCGAAAACCCCGATGTTATCCAAACCTAAAAAACCACCTTCAAAAATGTTGTTTCCTTCTGTATCTTTTCGGTTGACCCACCAATTAAAGTTGAGCAACATTTTATGGAACATTTTCTCCAGAAAAACCAAATCACCTTTGCCGGTACTCTTTTTTTCCATCTGATAAATTTTCCAAGCAGCCCAAGAATGCACCGGTGGATTTACATCACTAAAATTCCACTCATAAGCAGGTAACTGACCGTTCGGATGCATGTAACGTTCGCTTACCAACAGTAGAGTTTGGTCTTTTGCAAACTCAACATCAATGCTTGCCAACGGAATACAATGGAAAGCCAAATCCCAAGCGGCAAACCACGGGTACTCCCAATTATCGGGCATGGAGATAATATCCGCTGCCATCACATGCTCCCAATCTTTGTTTCTGCCCTCTTGATGGCTTAACGGAGGTTCAGGTTTTCCTTCATCACCTTCTAGCCATTGTTTTACGTAGTAATAATAAAACTGCTTGCTCCATAACATTCCGGCCCAAGCCTGGCGTTGCACCAATTTTTCATCAACGGTTTTACCTTTCTGTTTTTCGGCATAAAAATCATCGGCAAAAGCCTGCTGTGCTTTAAATATTTTGTCAAAATCTTTAAAAGGAGCCTTCATCGTTTTATCTGCCAACCTCAATTTAATAGCTATACTTCCGTTTGCGGGGATAGTTTTTTGATAATGAACGGCGACTTTTGTTCCGCTAGGCTGTTGGTTTATGGCAGTTTGATCTCCATGCACTATAAAGTCATTTACGCCATCTTTTACATGTGGCGTTGCGTTATCGGTATTGTAAAGCTTTTGATTGTTGGTTTCGTTTTCCGTGAATAAAAAAGGTGCTTCTTCTTCCAAATAACAAAAATAATCTCCCATTTTCTTGGTCTGCAGTTTCAGCACAGCAGCGTCAGTAGGCGAAATTACAGGTCTTGAGGTTTTCGTCCAATCTAGCGTATTTCTAAACCACAGGGTCGGCAAAAAATGGAGTTCTGCATCCTCATCTCCCCGATTATGGATAGTGTATTGAATAAGAATATCGTTCTCCTCATTTTTGGCATACTCCGTAAAAACATCGAAATATTTATCATTATCAAATAAACCTGTATCAATCAGTTCAAATTCGGGATCTAATTTGCCTCTATTTTTGTTTTCGGATAATAGCTGCTTGTAAGGGAATTCGCCTTGCGGGTATTTGTATAAAAACTTCATGTAACTGTGCGACGGTACATTGTCCAAATAGTAATAAAGCTCCTTTACATCTTCGCCGTGGTTACCTTCTGGGTTGGTTAGCCCGAACAAACGCTCTTTCAAAATAGCATCTTTGCCGTTCCAATACGCAGTTGCCAAACATAGCTGTTGCTGATCATCACTTAAACCACCAATACCATCTTCGCCCCAGCGGTAAGCTTTACTTCTCGACATGTCATGGGTCACGTAATCCCAAGCATCGCTGCCTTCACTATAATCTTCCCTCACAGTTCCCCATTGTCTTTCGGATAAATAAGGACCCCATTTGCGCCATGTTTTTGGGTTTTTAAGCTTAGTAGTTTCTTTCATGTTTGTGTTGTGAACGAATCTGTTTAAATAGAACAAGCAGTTAAAAGCAAGAATTATTCCTTTAATTGACTTTTGCTACCCTAGAGTGTTTAATGACGTTAGTCATGGCTTCCTTCAAAATAAAACCCCTCCAAAGGGGCAGCT
This sequence comes from Sphingobacteriales bacterium, assembly GCA_038235745.1. GTDB lineage: Bacteria > Bacteroidota > Bacteroidia > Sphingobacteriales > Sphingobacteriaceae > Pseudopedobacter. Next base: position 4,040 of record JBBSTQ010000132.1, on the reverse strand, counting down.
TGTAATATGGAAATAAAACCTTTTCTGCCTATCTGCGGTAAACAGGTTTCAACTTCTTACCAATGACGTAGTGCGCTTATCGTTGTTAATCAAACAAAAAAGCCCCAATAGTAACTAAACCATTGGGGCTGTAAATATATTATAGAATCCTATTTTGCAGGAAACGTAACTCTAAATCGACTTCCGTCTGGCACAAAACCTTGTAATGAAACCATTTTACTATCCTGCTTTAGCGCCGCAATTACTTGATCGTTGTTGTTTACGCCTTTACCGTTCACGCTGGTAATTACCGTTCCTTTTGGCATATCGTACATATCGAAAATCTTACCTGGGGAAACACTGGTTACTACAACGCCAGAACTTACTCCGTACTTTTTCTTAGCTCCATCTGTTAACGGAGAGAAAGTAGCACCTAAACTATTTACAACTTCGGTAACTTCTCGTCCGTTGTTGGTTAGTTTATTGCCTTCGTCTCCTTTTAAAGTAACGTTGAAATTTCTCAATTTGCCTTCTCTCAACACACCCAAAGTAATTTTATCTCCGGGGCGCATGGTACCCACCTTTTCCTGCAAACGGGCTGAAGAATTTATTTCTTGTCCGTCTAATTGTTTTATTATATCGCCTTTTTTAATACCGGCTTTTTCAGCTGCGCCGCCTTCTAACGTGGAGTTTACATACAAGCCATCTATTTCATTAAGTTTTAATTCTTTAGCTATATCAGCATTTAACTCGCTAAAGGTTACCCCTATAAATCCTCGTTTAACTTCGCCAAATTTCAGGAAGTCGTCCATGACTTTTTTAGCTAAGTTCACTGGGATAGCGAAACCATAACCTTCATAAGTACCAGATTGGGAAGCGATAGCTGAGTTTATTCCAATCAATTCGCCTCTGGTGTTTACCAATGCGCCACCGCTATTTCCTCTGTTAATTACAGCATCTGTTTGTATAAAGGATTCGATGGACGAGTTTGTTGGTGAATTTTCTAAAATTCCAATTTGACGAGATTTTGCACTCACAATACCTGCAGTAACCGTTGACTCTAGCGTTAACGGGAAGCCTACAGCCAAAACCCATTCGCCCACTTTTACTTCATCCGAATTACCTAACCTTACAATTGGCAAATCACGAGCATCAATTTTAATCAATGCCAAATCGGTGTTTTTATCTTTACCAATCACTTTAGCTTGCAACACTCTTTTGTCTGACAAAATGACTTCAATCATCTCAGCATCCTCAACAACGTGGTTGTTTGTCATAATGTAACCGTCGCCAGTTACTATTACTCCAGAACCTTTTCCCATGGGGGCAGGCCTGTTTTGTTGAGGTGTTGATGGTCTTCTTCTGCCAAACATATCCTCAAACATATCGCCAAAAGGATCATTGTTGCTAGCCTGACTTTTTGAACGATTGTAAGTGGTTCGCACATGTACCACGCCTGGCGAAACCGCGGCTGCCGCTTGCGTAAAATCTACAGCACCTGTTGATGCGGTAATTTCTGACGGGTTGTTTGTAAAATATACCTTCTGCCTTTCATCAAGACTTAAGCCCGACAGACTGTTTGGCTCTAATAATTTATAGGCTCCAATAGCAACTGCACCTCCAATAAATGCGGTTAATAAAGTATAACCCACTTTTCTCATATTGCTGTTCATATTAATTGAGTTTGATTGTTGAAATTATTGATGTTCAAAAATAATACCATTAAGACGTTTTTAGCAAGGGCTTGTTGCGCACTCTTTTGTTAAAAATTGTTAAAATTTTAAGTCTTAATTAATTAAAACCTTCGTAAAAACAGTTTAATGTAATCCTGAATGTAAAGAGTTGATTTAACAATGTAATTTAATCATTTTTGTATCATGAGTTTGCAACAATTACCTTTTTATAAATACCAAGGCGCAGGGAACGATTTTATTTTGATAGATAATCGGGAGCTAGATTTTCAACATAACGAACCTAAAAAGCTAGCCCAACTTTGCGATCGAAGGTTTGGGATTGGTGGCGACGGTATTATGTTTTTAGAACTTGCCGATGGATTCGATTTTAAAATGGTTTATTATAACGCCGACGGAAACCCCAGCAGCATGTGCGGCAATGGCGGAAGGTGCATAGTTGCCTTTGCTAAGTTTTTAGGAGTGATTGATGTTGAAACCACCTTTGTTGCTGTTGATGGGCCGCATTACGCCAAAATTACTGAGGAAGGAGACTGGGTAAGTTTACAGATGATTGACGTTGCTAAGATCGATAGAGATGGCAACGACTTTGTTTTGGATACCGGTTCGCCACACTATGTGAAATTTACAGAGGATGTTGCTGAAAAGAATGTTTTTGTTGAAGGAAAAGCCATTAGATATAATGAAACTTACGAAGAGAAAGGCATCAATATCAACTTTGTAGAACCCAAAACTGATCATTTGTTTGTACGCACCTATGAGCGTGGCGTGGAAGACGAAACTTTTGCTTGCGGAACGGGCGTAACTGCGGTTGCTATCGCAAATGCTTTAGCGAATGGAAAAACAGGTTTTATTGAAACTCCGATTAAAGTTTTAGGTGGCGATTTGAACATCAAATTTAATTATGATGGCAAAGTGTTTAGGGATATTTTTTTAGAAGGGCCAGCAAAGTTGGTTTTTGAGGGGCAAGTGGCGTTTTAAATAACCTACTGCTCGCTGCTCAAATCGTCTTTAAAGTTGAACGTACCAGAACCCTGTCTAATCTCGTAATACGAAAAATCTTCGTTAGACCAAAAACCGGGTCCGGTAATTAGATTTCCGTTGGTGTCAATGGTTACCAGTTTGTTGGAGTAAAAACGCTTTTGGTTTTCATCCCAAATCAACTCCTCAGATTTGAAAGTTTTACCCTCCGCATTGGTAGCTACTACGTTTTTTTTAAGCTCAACAATTCTTTGATTCTCTTTACGAATGGCGTAATCCGAAGTTACCTTGCTGGTTTGCTTAAGTTGTTTGTCGTAAAAAATAACCACGATTCCCTTCGGCATCTCGTAATAGGGATCGCTAGTTTTGTGGTTATATAAAATGGGAGTTGTTAACACCGCTTTTACGTGAGCCGAATCGCTATAAATGATTTCTGCGCCTTTTGTAATTTCGATATCTTCCTTCTGCTTCAGCTCAATTTCCTTCACTTTGCTCAAATCGTTTTGGCAACTTGCAAAAATGGCGCAAACGCAGAAGAAAATATAGAAAGGAAGTTTAAACTTCATCAGTTTAATCGTATTTATATTTTTGGAACCATCTATCGTTAATGGTAAAGCCTAGGTGGAAATTAACAAAGTTCTCTTTCACTAAATTATTTTCCAGTGTTCCTCTAGAACCTATTTCTGTCGCAAAGTTGATTTTGTAGAAGGCATTTCTTCCGGATATTAATGGAAAGCCCAAACCAAGATTCACAGATTTAACGTCAATATCTTGCGAGGAGATGGTTACATAAGTTTTATCATAGTTTATGCCAGCTCTGTAATCAATCAGTTTCAAGTAATTTGTTACTGCGTTTATGTTAGGTGTAATTTGCCCACCTACAGAAAATCCCCAGGTGTCATTCAGCATTTCGGCTGAACCGCTTTTACTGAAACTTGACCAATTGGCCAGCCTTAAGTCGGCGCCAATTAACCATTTATTTAGTCTTTCGATACTGAAACCGAAATTATGGTTTGCGGGCAAGGTTAAATTTCCGTTTACCTCGTCAACAAAAGCAATGGAATCTGTTCTTATCTCCGAACCGCCAGACAAAATATATCGAGTTGACAATTGAGAAAACTTGGTATTCAATTGCGTTTTTACGCCACCAGTATAACCGATGGTTAGTTTGGTGTTTTTATTTAGTGCCGCAACGTATTGCGCTCCAAAATCAAAATTTAAACCTCCAACAGAATTATTGTTTTCCGTTTTTGAATTAAGGAAACCAACGTACTTTGTAAATTCAGTAGCGTTTACCTCTTTTAAATTTCCGAAAATATAACTCATGTTAACACCAAGGCTAAAATGCTTTCCTAAGCCAATGCCGTAGCCTAAATATGCTTTTGTTAG
>JBBSTQ010000131.1:0-8486 GCA_038235745.1 Sphingobacteriales bacterium | reverse complement strand
GCATCAATTTTAGAAAAATCGACTTTAAACTGTTTTCTGGGTTTTACCATGTGTGCCATTTCGCTATCAAAATGGTTTCGGTAAATAAAGTTTACAATTAAAGATTTCGAGAATTTGCTAAAAGCGTTGCTGATGGAAACCGGTCCAATCAAATATCGGTACTGGGGGTTGTCTATCAAAAACTTTAAAATCCCTTTCCACAGTAAAAACAAAGGTAAAGGTCTTTGTTGATATTCTTTGCGAATCCAGCTTCGGCCGAGTTCTAAGCTGTTTCTCAATACCGGAAAAAACTGAGATTTTATTTTGAAAAGCTCGTAAAGGTAAAACCCTTTTTTTCCAAAACTGTAAAAAATTTCGTCGCCCTTGCCAATGCGGTAAGCGCCCACAACCATTTTAGTTTCTGTATCCCAAATAAATAAATGATTGTAATAAATGTCATAAGCGTCTAAATCGGTGGACTTATTTGTCCCCTCGCCAACTTCCCTGAAAGTAATTTCTCTTAAACGTCCAATTTCTTGAATGATGTTTGGAATAAAAGTAGTTGGCGTAATGTAAACCTCGTAATTTTTCTCTGTCCAAACTTTGTGCGTTTTTCGGATTTTTTCCACCTCCTCCTCCATTAAGTTCTTATCAATTGAGGCCACCACTTCTTCGGGTTTCGATTTTATCTTGAATAGGTTCGCTGGGTTAAAAATTTTCCTGACATTTTCTAAACCCGCACCTAAAGCATAAGTTTTTGCTCTCAAAAAAGCGAGTATTTCGGATGTATCACCGGTAGGAAGATCGTTGAAAGCGATAGGCTTCCCGATTCTTACCTTAATGACATGCCCTTTTTTATTAAAGATTTCTGACGGTAGTTTTGCTGTTCTTAAGGTAGGATGAATAAACGAAAGTAAGTTGAAAAATAAGCCGTTGTTGCCGTGAAAATAGATAGGCAATACAGGTACTTTCGCTTTAGCAATTAGCTTTCCCACAACTGGGTGCCATACCTTGTCCGTAATTTGTTGCTGGTTTATTTTATAGGTTGAAACCTCGCCGGCCGGAAAAATACAGATTGGTGTACCGTTGTTTAGTAATGATAAGGTAGTTTTTATGCCGCTGATGCTCGATGAATGTTCAATGTTTTCAAAAGGGTTTACGGCGACAAAAAAATCACTAAGATTAGGGATTTTTTTCAAAATGAAGTTCGCCATCACCTTGGCATCCGGCCTAACGGTACACAAAACCTTGATCAATATTAACCCCTCAATTCCGCCATAAGGATGGTTAGCAATTGCAGCGAAAGCGCCATCTAAAGGAATATTTTTCCAATCAGATTCGTTTACTTCTACCGTTACACCTACCAATCGCAATATTTCGTCAACAAACTCAACGCCTTCATACTTAGCTGCTTTGGCAAACACTTCGTTAACGTCATTAATTTTCATTATCGCCATTAACAACGACGCCAAACCAGGCATCCGCAACTTATTCAGTTTTGTAGCTTTAGCAAACTCTTCGGTACTTATAATCTCCATGGTCAACAATCGTATTTCGCTAAATATTAGTGAGCAAATCTATAAAATTATAGCGTGGTAAATAAATAATGTTGTTGGTTTTGAATGTTAACCAGAGAGTAAATAAGGAGGTGAATTAAAAGTGAATAGAAGAAGTAAAATGGTTTTAATCCCTTTTAGGTTCAATTTTAGAAAAATCTACGCCACATTTCCCACAGCCACTGGCGCAGCCTTTTTTAGATTTTAAGCTTCGGTAAATAAGCCTGCCCATGTAAAACACGGCACCTACAAATAATACAATAACTATAATCAGTTGTACACTCATAACTAACACAAAGCTAAAAGATTAAAAATAATACATAGTCATTTTAAATTCAAATGATTAGCATGCAATTTTTTGTGATTATTATCATACCTTTGCAAAAATTTTTAGAATAGTTTTTGAATGCAAAAGATTAGAAACATAGCGATCATCGCCCACGTTGACCACGGTAAAACCACATTAGTTGACAAAATTTTACACTCCTGTTCCATCTTTAGAGATAACGAAACATCGGGTGAACTGATATTAGATAACAACGATTTGGAACGTGAGCGTGGAATTACCATCGTTTCCAAAAACGTATCTGTTAAGTATAAAGACGTAAAAATCAATATTATTGATACGCCTGGTCACGCGGATTTTGGTGGTGAGGTTGAGCGTGTTTTAAAAATGGCAGATGGTGTAGTTTTGTTATGTGATGCTTTTGAAGGTGCAATGCCTCAAACTCGTTTTGTAACACAAAAAGCTTTGGCTTTAGGCTTAAAACCAATTGTTGTTGTAAACAAAGTAGATAAAGAAAACTGTCGCCCAGAAGAAGTTTACGAGCAAATTTTTGAGTTGTTCTTCAACTTAGAGGCTACAGAAGATCAGTTAGACTTCCCGGTAATTTACGGTTCATCAAAACAAGGTTGGATGAGTACAGATTGGAAAGAAAAAACTGAAGATATTTTTCCTTTGATGGATTCTATTCTAGCTAACATTCCACCAGCACCAATCCAGGAAGGTACTTTACAAATGCAAATTACTTCGTTAGATTATTCATCTTTCGTAGGGCGTATAGCAGTTGGAAGAGTTGCCCGTGGAACTATCAAAGAAAACATGCCAGTTTCTTTGGTAAAGCGTGATGGTACAATTGTAAAATCAAGAATTAAAGAATTATACACTTTCGAAGGTTTGGGTAAGGTTAAAGTTACCGAAGTTGGATGTGGTGATATTTGCGCTGTTGTAGGTATTGATGGTTTTGACATTGGCGATACCATTGCTGATTTTAACAACCCAGAACAATTAGAAGTAATTTCTATTGATGAGCCAACAATGAACATGTTGTTCACCATCAATAACTCTCCTTTCTTTGGTAAAGAAGGTAAATTTGTTACTTCTCAACGTTTACGTGAGCGTTTACATAAGGAATTAGAGAAAAACTTGGCTTTACGCTTAGTAGAAACTGATTCTCCAGATTCTTACTTGGTTTACGGTCGTGGTATTCTTCACTTGTCGGTTTTAATTGAAACGATGCGTCGTGAAGGTTACGAAATGCAAGTTGGACAGCCACAGGTGATCATCAAAACTATTGATGGTGTTAAATGTGAGCCAGTTGAGACATTAATTGTTGATGTACCGGGCGAAGTTGCAGGTAAGGTAATTGAATTGGTAACGCAACGTAAAGGTGATTTATTGATTATGGAACCTAAAGGTGATTTACAGCATTTAGAGTTTGATATCCCAGCTCGTGGAATTATCGGTTTGCGTAACAATGTTTTAACTGCAACAGCAGGTGAGGCAATTATGGCACACCGTTTTAAAGCTTACGAACCTTGGAAAGGTACAATCCCTGGACGTGGAAACGGAGTTTTAATTTCTATGGATAAAGGTATGACTACTGCTTATGCGATTGATAAATTGCAAGATAGAGGGCGTTTCTTTATTGATCCAGGAGTTGATATTTACGAAGGTCAGATCTTAGGTGAGCACATCCGCGATACGGATTTAGTAATTAACGTGACTAAAGGAAAGCAATTGACTAACATGAGAGCTTCCGGAACAGATGATAACACACGTATTGCACCAGCAATCAAATTCTCTTTAGAGGAATGTATGGAGTATATCCAAGCTGATGAGTACATTGAGGTTACGCCATTAAGTATCCGTTTACGTAAAATCTACTTAACGGAACAAGAACGTAAAGTAAAAGGAAAATCATTAGTAAACCAATAAGATTTTTTGTTAAATAACAGAAACCCTCAGACTCAAAATCTGAGGGTTTTTTTTGTAGGCTTGAATGTTTTTTGCGTACTATGGATCCACACCGATAACGTGAGAAACTGCGGAATTAGAACTACTTTTTGACAGAGTCCGTAACTTAAGCTATTCGACAATCAGCCAATTATAGCTTCAAGCTACATAACATTTTGCTGAAAAACGGTCGAGCCAGTTTTTGAGAATTTAATAATCGAAAATCAGCTTTTACCCTTTGCATAATTTAGATAACTTGCGACAAATTACGAATGCATGAAAAATTTGATTCTAGTCTTACTGACTTTTTTTACCGCAACAAGTTTTGCTGCAAAACCTAAAAACACTTACGTTAAAATATCAACCAATTATGGTACAGTTTACGTTAAGTTGTATAATGAAACACCGAAACATCGTGACAACTTTATAAAACTGGTTAAAGAAGGTACGCTTGATAGTACTTTGTTTCATCGTGTGATACAACAATTTATGATTCAGGGTGGCGACCCTACTTCAACAACTGCAAAAGCCGGCGATCAATTGGGTAGTGGCGATATGGGTTATACCGTACCGGCAGAATTTCTACCTAATTTATTTCATAAAAGAGGGGCATTGTCTGCGGCTAGAGATAACAATCCTGCGAAATCTTCTAGCGGATCGCAATTTTACATTGTACAAGGGAAAAAATACACCGACGAAGAACTGAACGGGATAGAAACCAACCGTTTAGAAAACAGAAAGTTCACTCCAGCACAAAGGGAAACTTATAAAACGGCTGGCGGTGCGCCGTTTTTGGACGGATCCTATACCGTTTTTGGCGAGGTTGTAAAGGGAATGCAAATGGTGGATAATATTGGTACCGTTAAGGTTGATAGAAACGACAGACCTTTAACGGATATAAAAATGAGCGTTTCTTTAGTGGAAAAACGAGAATTGAGAAACTTGTTGAAAGAGCTGGAAAAAGAGGTTAAAGGCAGAAGGTTTGAGGCGTAAGGTCTTGGGGGTAAAAGGCCAATCCACTGAGTGACATGCTAAAGGCAGAAAGCTTAAAGCGATTTGCATTAAGTTTAAAGAATACAAATGAAAATTATATCATATAACGTTAACGGAATAAGAGCGGCGATAAATAAAGAGTTTTTCGCTTGGTTGCAGGCTACGGATGCGGATGTGGTTTGTTTACAGGAGATAAAAGCAACGCCAGACCAAGTCAAAGATATTGCAGTTTTGGATTCGTTAGGATACAAACATTATTGGTTTCCGGCAGAGAAGAAAGGTTACAGTGGTACGGCAATTTTCTCCAAAGTTGAGCCAGATCACGTAGAATACGGCTGTGGCATTGAAGAATACGATAGAGAAGGAAGAGTAATTCGGGCGGATTTTAAAAACTTTTCTGTGATTAGTGCTTATTTTCCATCTGGTAGTAGTGGAGATTTACGTCAGGTTTTTAAGTATAAGTTTTTAGAGGATTTTGCCGATTACATTGCAAAACTAAAAGTTGATTTCCCGAAATTGATTATTTCTGGCGATTATAACATTTGCCACAGAGCGATTGATATTCACAATCCAAAATCAAATGCAAATTCATCTGGGTTTTTGCCCGAAGAAAGAGCGTGGATGGATAGTTTTATTCACTTGGGTTTTATAGATACTTTCAGACATTTTAATCCCGAGCCTCATCATTACACTTGGTGGAGCTACAGGGCAGGGGCAAGAGGCAAAAACTTAGGCTGGCGAATTGATTATCACATGTGTACTGTGGAACTGTCTGAGCATTTAAAAAGAGCGACTATTTTGCCGGAAGCTAAACATTCGGATCATTGTCCGATTTTGGTGGAGTTGGAATTTTAGTGAATAGGGAGTGGTTGACAGTGAGTAGAAAGTGGTTAATAGTGAATTTACGTTCTTATAAACACGCCGTCATGTTGAGTGCTAACGAAACATCTCACAGACAGGTGTTCAGATAGAATGGAAGCTTTGTGAGTGAGATGCTTTTCCAAAGGGGATGGCTTTGTCACTATCTAAAGGATGGCGAAGTGAAATTAAGATCACTTTTTTGGAGATAAGGATTTGCGTTAACGATTGTCCCGATAGCTATCGGGATGGCATCCTTTTTCGTTATCCTGAGCGGAGTCGAAGGGTTAAACAAAAAAGATATAACGGAAAGCGTGTCCCGATAGCTATCGGGAAAACGCCCTAATAAATAGTAAAAAGCGAAACAATAATATCAAATACAAAACTTGATAAACAATTAATTATCCACCTAACGTTAAAATAGAAATCCTTAAATGAGTCTTTACGAACATAAACGTAGGTACAAATACTTTTTGCTGATTGGTGCCGTGGTTATTGCAGCAACTTCGCTTTGGTATACTGATTTTTTGGTGCGTGGCATTTCAAAATCTGAACGGACAAGGGCTGAAGTTTGGAGCCAGAGTTTTAAAAAGATGTTTGAAACGGATAACGAAGAGATGATGAACTATCTTTTTACCGTTAAAGACAGCTTGGTAGTTCCGGCTATTGTGACGGATGAGAAAGATTCCATCATTACTTACACCGCTTTAGACACCACTAAAACCTACTATAAAGTTGATGGTGACAGAACCTATGATCCTCAGTATTTCTTGCGGCAGCTCAAAAGTATGAAGGCGCAACACGAACGAATCCCTATGGAAGTGAACGGACAAGTGAAATACGTTTATTATAAGGATAGCTTTCTGCTTACCCAGTTGCGTATTTTTCCCTACATCCAGCTCAGTATTATTGCGTTGTTTCTGATGACGGCCTATTTTATATTTAGTAATTCCCGACGGACAGAGCAAAACCAGGTTTGGGTGGGTTTGGCTAAAGAAACTGCCCACCAGCTGGGTACACCAATCTCCTCTTTAATGGCGTGGATAGAATTGCTGAAAAGCAAGTTTGATGCAGAAGAGGACCCCTTGATTTTACAGATGGAAAACGACGTTAAACGATTAGAAATTGTGGCCGATCGTTTCTCTAAAATTGGCTCCAGACCGGTGCTGACCAGTCATTCCGTTTACGAAACCATTAAAGATTATGTGGATTATTTTAGCGTTAGGGTAAGCGACAAAATAGTATTTGAAGTAAACGGCGACGAACACCAAGAAGCGCTTTTAAATATTCCACTATTTGACTGGGTAATAGAAAACATTTTGAAAAACGCAGTCAATGCGATAGGAGGGGAAGGTAAAATATCGGTAAACATTATAGAAAATATTGCGAAAGAACAGATATTTGTGGATATTACAGATACGGGGAAAGGAATTCCACGCTCTAAATTCGAGACTATTTTTCAGCCGGGTTTTACTACCAGGAAAAGAGGATGGGGCTTGGGGCTTTCACTTACCAAAAGAATTATTGAAAATTACCATAAAGGACAGATTTTTGTGAAAGAATCTGAAATTGGAAAAGGAACAACATTTAGAATCATCATTAAAAGCAGTTTAAACTATGTACCAACCATTAGCTAACGAATACGCACCGTTTTACCAAGAATATATTGATCTCGCATCTGCCGGCAACCAGCCTATTTTGCGTCGTTTAAAAAGTCAGTTGAACACCATTGATGATTTTTTGGCAGATATCCCTGAAAAAAAATATGACTTCGCTTACGCCGAAGGAAAATGGACGGTTAAAGAAGTGCTTTCGCATTTAATTGATACCGAGCGAGTGATGACTTACCGAGCCATTCGAATTGCCCGAAATGACCAAACAGATTTGCCAGGATACGATCAGGATGCGATAGTTGCCAACACAAACATTGATAAATACGCTTATAGCGATTTAGTGGATGAATTGGTAATGTTGCGGCAAGCGAACTTGTTTTTCTTTAAATCTTTAACAGACGAGGACATGAAGATAAAGGGAACAGCTAACGGGCACCAAGTTTCTGCAGGAGCTTTACTTTTTATCATCTACGGACATATAGAGCACCATTTCAACGTTTTAAAACAATTATATCTTAAAAAATGATTTGGTTTAAGCAACCAGATGTGGCGGAACTAAACAACCGCCACACAAATCATTTAGGAGCGTTATTAGAAATTGAGTTTATTGAAGTCGGCGACGATTTTTTGAAAGCAAGAATGCCAGTAAATGCGAAAACGCACCAGCCTTTTGGTATTTTGCATGGCGGGGCAAATGTAGTTTTAGCGGAATCTTTAGGGAGTGTTGCGAGTAACTTGGTGCTAAATCCCGAGAAGTTTATGGGTGTTGGTTTAGAAGTTAACGCTAATCATTTACGCCCAGTAAAAAGTGGTTTTGTTACTGGGATTTGTACGCCTTTGCACATTGGCGGTAAAACCCATGTTTGGGATATCAAGATTTATAATGATGCCGGAAAGTTGAGTTGTGTGAGTAGGTTGACGGTGGCGGTGGTTGTTTAAACTTGCCGAAATTATTAATAAAGCACTAAAAAAAATTGTAAATCGCAGTTTGCAAAGAACATGAAAAACACTTTAACAATATTACTGCTACTCATCACGCTCAATACTTTCGCACAAAACCAATTTATTGGGATAGAAGGTGGATTAACCCAAACAAACATAGATGTTAAAAACACTCGTGGCAAGCCTTACGAGAGAAATGGCTTTTCATTTGGGTTGAATTACGAGTATTTGCTAAAAAGTCCGTTTTTGATTGGAGCAAGTTTAAACTACAACCAAAAAGGATTTAAAGACAAGGTTAATATTACCGAT